>NZ_JBEXKG010000221.1:0-9726 GCF_040609555.1 Streptomyces sp. NPDC004658 | reverse complement strand
AAGCCAGTGCACTCCGACGGCGAGCCCTGCACCCACCGCAACCGCGCGACGGCGGCCCCCACACCCTGGCTGCCGCCGTTGACCAGCACGACCTTGTCGTCGAGAAGTCCCATGCCCTGCCTCAGCTCTCCCGGCGTTCCGCCGCCGCCCGCAGTTCCTCACGCAGCCGAACGGGCTGCCACGTCTCGCTCAGCGCCCGCCGCACCAGGTCGGCCTGCGCCGGCGGGGCCAGCCCGGCGACCGGCGGGTCGCTGTCCAGGTTGGTGGGGAAGGGGTAGCCCTCGGCGCTCGCGGCGATCACGTTCTCCAGCCACTCCTCGGACGCGCCCGCCTCCTTGCGCCGCAGCAGCACCGGGAACACGGCGTTCGCCACCGCCTCGCGGTCCACGGTCTCCATCGCGCGGCCGAACGCGGACGAGATCTGCAGAAGGTTGGCCGTGCGCCGGACGTCCTCCGTCCGGTTGGCGCCGGCGGCGTGGAAGAGCGCCGGGTTGAAGAAGGCGGCGTCGCCCTTGGCGAGCGGCAACTGCACGTGGTGGGCCGCGAAGTACTCCTGGAACTCGGGCAGCCGCCAGGCCAGGTAGCCCGGCTCGTAGAGCTGGGAGTACGGCAGGTAGAGCGTCGGACCGGACTCCACCGGCATGGCGCAGTGGGCGACCGCGCCCTGGAGGGTGAGCACGGGGGAGAGGCGGTGCACGTGCGCGGGGTAGGCGGCGGCCACCGCGTTGCTCGAGAAGCCCAGGTGGTAGTCCCGGTGCGCGGTCTGTCCGGCGCCGCCCGGGTTGACCACGTTGACCTGGGAGGTGACCTGGTAGCCGGGACCCAGCCAGGCCGTGGCGAGCAGGGCGAGGACCTCGTTGGCGTAGTAGTCGGCGAACGCCTCCGCGTCGTACAGGGCCGTTTTCTCCAGCGCGTTCCACACCCGGTCGTTGGCGCCCGGAGCGGCGAAGTGGTCGCCCGCGGTCGCCCCGGCGGCCCGCTGTTCGGCGATCAGCGCCTCGAACACCGCCGTGACCCGGTCGACGACCTCCGGCTCCGGGAACGCGCCCCGGACGACGACGACCCCGGGGCCCTCGGCGAGTGCCCGCACCAGCTCGGCCCGCAGCGCGGACCGGTCGCCGGCCCCCCGCAGCCGCTCACCCTCGTACACGAGGACGTTCTCCACGACGGACGCGGCGTGCGGATAGCCGCCCGGATCCGTGCTCCGCTCCACCAGGGCGCGGAACGCGCCGAGATCGCAGTCCTGCTCGGACAGCCAGGCACGGCCTGGCACGGCGGCGACGGACATCGGTGTCCCTCTTTCGGTACGTCAGCGGCGCGCGTTCGGTGACGGGAGCGAGGCGCCCCCGGTCACAGGCGCGGCGCGGTGCTGTCATTCTTGTCAGTACAAACCCCTCGAACAACCAGCAGCCGTCCATCAAAAACCCCTCAAGGAGCCGGTCCATGGGCCACCCGTTCCCGATCCGGGAGATCGCACGTCAGGCCGGTCTCAGCGAGGCCACCGTGGACCGGGTGCTGAACGGCAGGGGAGGGGTGCGCGAGAGCACCGCGCGGGAGGTGCACCGAGCCATCGCCGATCTCGACCGGCAGCGCACCCAGGTCCGGCTGGTCGGCCGTACCTTCATGGTCGACATCGTGGCCCAGGCGCCCGAGCGGTTCACCACCGCCGTGCGCGCCGCCCTGGAGGCCGAACTGCCCGCCCTGCACCCGGCCGTCGTGCGGTCCCGCTTCCACTTCCGCGAGACCGGCCCGGTCCGGGAACTGGTCGGCACGCTCGACCGGATAGCCCGGCGCGGCTCGCAGGGCGTGATCCTCAAGGCGCCGGACGTCCCCGAGGTCACCGCGGCCGTCGGCCGGCTGACCGCCGCCGGGGTCCCGGTCGTCACCCTCGTCACCGACCTGCCCGCGAGCGGACGCGTCGCCTACGTCGGCATCGACAACCGGGCGGCCGGCGCGACCGCCGCCTATCTGATGGGCCAGTGGCTCGGCGACCGTCCCGGCAACGTCCTCACCAGCCTCAGCAGCGGCTTCTTCCGCAACGAGGAGGAGCGCGAGATGGGCTTCCGCAGCGTGATGCGGGCCCGGCATCCGGAGCGGGCGCTGGTGGAGATCACCGAGGGGCAGGGCCTGGACGCCACGCAGTACGACCTGGTCCGCGCCGCCCTGGAGCACGACCCGGAGATCCGGGCGGTGTACTCCATCGGCGGCGGCAACAACGCCACCCTGCGAGCCTTCGCCGACCTCGGCCGCGCGTGCGCCGTGTTCGTCGCGCACGACCTCGACCACGACAACACCCGGCTGCTGCGCGAGCACCGCCTGTCCGCCGTGCTCCACCACGATCTGCGGCACGATCTGCGCGAGGCCTGCCACGAGGTGATGCGCTTCCACGGCGCGCTGCCGCCGGCCGGGCCGGTCCTGCCGTCCGCGATCCAGGTGGTCACGCCGTACAACATGCCTACGACCCCGGCAGGGTGACCCACCTTCCGCTCGCCGCCGACTCCGCCATCGCGTCCAGCACGGTCGCGCTGTGCACGGCGTCCACGAGCGTGGTGCCGTGCGGGGTGCCCTCGGCGATGGAGCGGACGAAGCGGTAGGCCTCGATCACCTTCAGGTCGTCGTAGCCCATCGCGTTGGCCGCGCCCGGCTGGAACGCGGCGAACTCGCCGGCGCCCGGACCGACGTACACCGTGCTCACCGGCTGGTCCTGGTACGTCGTACCCCGGCTCACCTTCAGTTCGTTCATCCGGCGGAAGTCCCAGAACACCGCGCCCCGGGTGCCGTGCACCTCGAAGCCGTAGTTGTTCTGCTCGCCGACCGAGACCCGGCACGCCTCCAGGACGCCGCGGGCCCCGGAGGCGAAGCGGAGCAGGCAGCTGACGTAGTCCTCGTTCTCCACCGGGCCCGGCTCGCCGCCGGCGGCCAGGGCGTGGCCGGCCGTCGCACCGCTCGGACGGGCGCGTTCCGGGACGAAGACCGCCGTGTCGGCGGTGAGCGAGGCGATGTCGCCGAGCAGGAAGCGGGCCAGGTCGGCGCCGTGCGAGGCCAGGTCGCCGAGCACCCCGCTGCCCCCGCGCTCACGCTCGTAGCGCCAGGTCAGCGCGCCGTCCGGATGGGCCGCGTAGTCGCTGAAGAGACGGATGCGGACGTGGGTGACCGTGCCGATCTCACCGGAGGCGATCAGCTCGCGGGCGGCCTCGACGGCGGGCGCGTTGCGGTAGTTGAAGCCGACCGTGCCCTGCACACCGGCCTTGGTGACGGCGTCGGCGACCGCGCGGGCGTCCCCGGCGGTCAGACCCACCGGCTTCTCGATCCACAGGTGCTTGCCGGCCTCGGCCATCGCCACGCCGATCTCCCGGTGCAGGAAGTTCGGCGCGGTGACGCTCACCGCCTGGACGCGCGGGTCGGCGGCCACCTCGCGCCAGTCCCGGGTCGCCGAGGCGAACCCGAACCGCTCGGCGGCCTCCTCCGCCCGCCCCGGCACCTCCTCGGCGACCGTGACCAGCCGGGGCCGCAGCGGCAGCCGGGGGTAGTGGTGCGGGAGACGGGCGTACGCCTGGGTGTGCACCCGGCCCATCCAGCCGAACCCGATGACGGCGACACCGAGCGCGTCCACCATGACTGCCCCTCTCCGTGCGGACCGAGCCCTTCCCTTTGGACCGGTCCAGATCTGGTCCACGTCACCTTTGTTCGGACATGACCAGCGTGTCAACCCTTTGACAGCGCGGCACGCCGCATGGAACGGTCCACCCCATGAGACCGCCGACGATCCGCGACGTGGCCGAACGGGCCGGCGTGTCGAAGTCGCTCGTCTCCCTGGTGCTGCGCGGCTCCGGTCCGGTGCGCCCCGAGAAGCGGGAGGCGGTCCTGCGGGCCGTACGCGAGCTGGGCTACCGGCCGAACGCGGCGGCCCGCAGCCTGAGCGAGCGCCGCACCCGCACCATCGGCGTCCTGCTGGACGACCTGCGCAACCCGTGGTTCGTGGAACTGCTCGACGGGCTCAACTCCCTGCCCCGTGCCCGAGCGCGTCCGCGGAGCCCGCCACCAGCGTGCCCTCGGCCAGCACGGTGCCGCCCGTGTAGCGGTTGCGGCCGGTCAGCGTCAGCGTGCCCGTGCCCCGCTTGGCCAGACCGCCGCGCCCGCCGACATCGTTGCGCCAGCTGTCGGCCGCGCTGAAGCCGCCGGCCGAGGCGTCCATGGTGACGGTGACGTCCGTGTCGAAGGCGCCGTAACCGTCCGCCGCGGCGAACAGGTCCAGCCGCCCCCACTGCTCGAACCCGTCGAGCAGCGCGTACCCGGAGGGCAGCCCGGTGGTGCGCAGCACCTCGCGGCGCTGGTCCGCGGTCAGGTACGGCAGCCGGGTCTCCAGCAGCACCTCCGCGCCCTTCGGCACGGTCAGCGGCAGATCGCGGCCCTGCCGGGGGAGGACGTACGTCAGCCGGTGCCGCACCACCCGCCGGTTGGCGTCCCGGTCGGCGTACGGGTCGTCGGCGGGGTGGGCGTAGGCGTACAGCGTGTCGGCGGTCGTCCCGGTCCGCTCCGTGAGGTGGGCCAGCGCCTGGGCGCGGGCGGCGGCCTTCAGCCCGGCGTTGGCCGGGTCGGCGAGCGTGGCCGCGGCGAGCGCGGTGGCCATGATCCGGCCCCCGATGACGTCGACCGTGTGGTGCATGCCGGCCACGATCCGGGTGTGGCTCAGCTCGAACGCCCGTGTCACCAGTTCCTGGAACCGCTCCGGCACCGCGTACGCGTAGGCCAGCGCGGCCAGGTGGAAGGCGTTGGTGTGGCCGCTCGGGAAGCCGCCGTCGTCGGTGGGGGAGGTGCCGCGCTGGCGCAGCAGCTGCGGGGCCACGACCCCGGGGGAGTCGTACACCGGGAAGCCGAACGCGTCCGTCCGGCCGGTGTCGACGACCTCGCTGTCCTCCGTCAGCCGCCAGGGCCGCGGGTACTGGTAGGCGTACTTGGCCGGGTTGCCGGAGGCGTACGGGCCGCGCACGGTGTCGACCAGTTCCGCGACCTTGCCCAGGGCCGAGTCGTGCGCGCCCGCGCCGAGGGCCGAGCCCGCCGGGGCGTCCGCCGGGACGGCGTCGCTGACGGTGGTCGCCGGGGTGCCGTCGGGCGCGCTCGTGATCGAGGTGACCGCCCTGGCGCCCGTCCGGTACGGGCCGGCCAGCGGGCCGAGGCCGGCGATCAGGGCGTAGCTCTGGTGCTGGCGGTCGTGGACGAACGCCTCCTTCGCCTGCGCGTCGGTGCGCCCGGCCGTGACCCGGGCGCAGTAGCGCATGTTCGCGCGCAGGATCTCCGGGGACAGCGGGGTGCCGGCGTTCCAGGCCGAGCCGGTCTTCCACAGCCTGCCGAAGCCGCCGAGGACGCGGACGACCGCGTTCGTCTCGGGCGTCAGGTTGGCGAGCGTGTTCGTCCGGTAGTCGTCCACGAAGGCGGCCGGCGCGGTCGCCGCCCGGGCGTCGGCCGCCGGCCGCCAGACGGCGACCGCCGGCGCGGCGAGCACCCCCGCCGACGCGGCCAGCGACGCCGTGAGGAATCCGCGCCGGTTCAGCAGCGGGGGGCGGTGCCCGGCAGATGACGGCATGCGTGTGCCTTTCGCAGAGGTCTCGGAAGAGGTCTCCGGGAACGCCCCTGCCGATGTGCGCAGTTGTGCGATCCCGGGAGAAACGGGGGAGCGAGAGGGTGAACGGGTGCATGTCTAGGGCGGGTTCGTGTCCCCTCGGGGAGACTCCGGTGGCGGGCGCGCGTGCGGAGGGTGAACGCACGGGCCCGGCTCACAGGATCGAACGCGCCCCCGGCACGGCCCCCGCCGACCGGTGGCGGGACGTCAGGCCGCGGGAAGCGGTACGTCGGCCGGCACCACCAGGTCCGCCCACCGGCGCGTCGTCGCGACCAGGTCGGCGTTGCGCTGGTCCGGGCCCAGCACCCAGGCCACGGCCGCCTCGTGCTCCTTGCCGAACCGCTCGTGCCGGCCGACCAGCCGGCGGATCCGCTCCTCCTCGGCGACCTCGCAGAACCACACCTCGTCCAGGCACGGCCGCACCCGCGCCCAGGCCCCCTCCCGCAGCAGCAGGTAGTTCCCCTCGGTCACCACCAGCCGGGCCTGCGGCGGCACCGGGATCGCGCCCGCGAGCGGCTGCTCCAGCACCCGCTCGAACCCCGGCGCGTACACCACCTCGTCGGTCTCCTCGCGCAGCCGCCGCAGCAGCGCCGCGTACCCGGCCGCGTCGAAGGTGTCCGGCGCGCCCTTGCGGTCCCGGCGGCCCAGCCGGTCCAGCTCGGCGTCCGCGAGGTGGAAACCGTCCATCGGCACATGCGCCGCCCAGGGCGGCCCGTCGCCGTTCAGCGCGTCCACCAGCCGCTCGGCCAGCGTCGTCTTGCCCGCACCGGGGCCGCCCGCGATGCCGAGCAGGGCACGCCGGCCGTCCCGGGGCAGGGCACGGGCACGGCGGAGAAGGTCGTCGAAGGTCAGCGGCACACGGAGAGTGTGGCATCCCCCGTCCGCCAGGAGTGTGGCGTGCGCCACCCACTGGAGGGCCGCTTCGCGGGGAACAGTCCGGATATGACTCAGCTCGGTCTGCCCGACACCATCCAGGCCTGCCTCTTCGACCTCGACGGGGTCGTCACCAAGACCGCCGTCGTGCACGCGGCGGCCTGGAAGGAGACGTTCGACGCCTTCCTGCGTGACTACGAGGGGGAACAGGGACGGCCGTTCGACGCCGTCAGCGACTACGACGAGTACGTCGACGGCCGCCCCCGCGCCGACGGCGTCCGCGCCTTCCTCGCCTCACGCGGCATCCACCTCCCCGAAGGCGCCCCGGACGATCCGCCGGACGCCCGCACCGTGCACGGCCTCGGCAACCGCAAGAACGACCTGCTGCTGGAGAAGATCCGCACCGGCGGCGTCGAGGCCTACGAGGGCACCCTGCGGTATCTGGAGGCGGTCCGCGCCGCGGGGCTGCACACCGCGATCGTCTCCTCCAGCGCCAACTGCCGGGACGTGCTGCGCGCGGTCGGCGCCGAGCACTTCTTCGACGTACGGATCGACGGCGTGGTCGCGGCCGAGCGGAAACTGCCGGGCAAGCCGCACCCCGACACCTTCCTCGCCGCCGCCCGCGACCTGGGCGTCGAGGCGTCCCGGGCGGCCGTCTTCGAGGACGCGCTGGCCGGCATGGACGCCGGCCGCGCGGGCGGCTTCGGCTACGTGGTCGGCGTGGACCGGGTGGGGCAGACCGACGCGCTGTACGCGCACGGCGCCGACACCGTCGTCAAGGACCTGGCAGAACTGGGAGGCAAGCAGTGATCACCGACCGCTCCTACGGCGTCGAACCGTGGGCCGTCCGGGAGACCGCCCTCGACCTCGGCGTCCTCGCCCAGAGCGAGTCGGTGTTCGCCCTGTCCAACGGGCACGTCGGCTGGCGCGGCAACCTGGACGAGGGCGAACCGCACGGCCTGCCCGGCAGCTACCTCAACGGCGTGCACGAGGTGCACCCGCTGCCGTACGCCGAGGCCGGCTACGGCTACCCGGAGTCCGGGCAGACCGTCATCAACGTCACCAACGGCAAGATCATCCGGCTGCTGGTGGACGACGAGCCGTTCGACCTGCGCTACGGCCGGCTCGTCGCCCACGAGCGCGTCCTCGACCTGCGCCGCGGGGTGCTGGAGCGGACCTGCGAGTGGACCTCGCCGGCCGGCTCCACGGTCCGGGTGCGCTCCACCCGGCTGGTCTCGCTGACCCAGCGGGCGGTGGCCGCCGTGGCCTACGAGGTGGAGGCCGTCGGCAGCCGCAGCCGGGTGGTGATCCAGTCCGAGCTGGTCGCCAACGAGAGCCTGCCCGACCCCGACGGCGACCCGCGCGCGGCGAAGGCGCTGAAGTCCCCGCTGGAACAGGAGGACGGCTTCGCCTCCGGCAGCCGGCTGCGCCTGGTGCACCGCACCCGGCGCAGCGGCCTCAGGGTCGCCGTGGCCGCCGACCACGTCGTCACCGGTCCCGAACGCACCACCACCCGCAGCGAGAGCGGCACCGACGTGGCCCGGCTGACCGTCACCTCCGTGCTGGAACCCGGACAGACCCTGCGGGTGGAGAAGCTGGTCGCCCACGGCTGGTCCGGGACCCGGTCGCTGCCCGCGATGGCCGACCAGGTCGACGCCGCGCTCGCCGCCGCCGGACACGACGGCTGGCAGGGCCTGCTCGACGACCAGCGGGCCTGCCTCGACGACTTCTGGGCCCGCGCCGACGTCGAGGTGGAGGGCGACGAGGAGATCCAGCAGGCCGTCCGGTTCGCGCTCTTCCACGTCCTCCAGGCCGGCGCCCGCGCCGAGCAGCGCGCCATTCCCGCCAAGGGGCTGACCGGGTCCGGCTACGACGGGCACGCCTTCTGGGACACCGAGATGTTCGTGCTGCCCGTGCTCACCCACACCGCCCCCCAGGCCGTCGCCGAGGCCCTGCGCTGGCGGTACAACACCCTGGACGAGGCCCGCGAACGCGCGGCCCAACTCGGGCTCGCCGGCACCGCGTTCCCCTGGCGGACCATCGCCGGCCCGGAGGGCTCCGCGTACTGGCCGGCCGGCACCGCCGCCTTCCACGTCAACGCCGGCATAGCCGACGCCGTCGTCCGGTACGTCGAGGCCACCGGCGACACCGCCTTCGAACGGGAGACGGGGGTGGAACTGCTGGTGGAGACCGCCCGGCTGTGGCGGTCGCTCGGCCACCACGACACCCACGGCGTCTTCCACCTCGACGGTGTCACCGGCCCCGACGAGTACAGCGCGGTCGCCGACGACAACACCTACACCAACCTGATGGCCCGGCAGAACCTGCGCGCCGCCGCCGACGCCGTCGAGCGCCACCCGGACCAGGCGCGACGGCTCGGGGTGGACGAGGAGGAGAGCGCGGCCTGGCGGGACGCCGCCGACGCCATGCACGTCCCCTACAACGCCGAACTCGGCGTCCACGAACAGCACGCCGGCTTCACCCGCTACCAGCGCTGGGACTTCGAGGGCACCCGCGCCGACCAGTACCCGCTGCTGCTCCACTTCCCCTACTTCGACCTCTACCGCAAGCAGGTCGTCAAGCAGGCCGACCTGGTGCTGGCCATGTACACCTGCGGCGACTATTTCGAGCAGGAGCACGACGAGGAGCAGATCGCCCGGAACTTCACCTACTACGAGCCGCTGACCGTCCGCGACTCCTCCCTGTCCGCCTGCTGCCAGGCCGTCATCGCCGCCCAGACGGGCCACCTGGACCTCGCCTACGCCTACACCTCGGAGGCCGCGCTGATGGACCTCCACGACCTGGAGCACAACACGCGGGACGGCCTGCACATCGCCTCCCTCGCCGGTACCTGGATGGCCCTGGTCGCGGGCTTCGGCGGCATGCGGCGCGACGGCGACCGGCTGCGGTTCGCACCGCGCCTGCCCGAGCGGCTGCGCCGCCTCGCCTTCCACGTCCAGTTCCGCGGGCGCCGGCTGCGCGTGGACATCGGCGCGGACAAGGTGACGTACGCGCTCCTGGACGGCCCCCCGCTCACGCTGCGCCACCACGGCGAACCGCTCACCGTCAGCACCGACGACCCGGCCGTCCGCTCGGTACCACCGGCCCCGCAGCGCCGCGCGCCGGAACAGCCGGTGCACCGGGCGCCGAACGGCGGATGAGGAGGCCGGGCCAGGGGCCGGGGGACCGGCCGCCGTCCGGTGCCGGGCGAGGGTGAGGAGGGCGCCGGGGTG
>NZ_JBEXKG010000220.1:0-9740 GCF_040609555.1 Streptomyces sp. NPDC004658 | reverse complement strand
TCGAACACGGCGCCCTGTAGCGTGTGCGCCGAGAGAGTGAGACGGCCGACCGGATCGCCGCCACCGGCCGCTGGTACGGCCGGGGCACCGGCGTCGGCGCGCACCGCTCGGTCGCCGTCGACCCGGCCGAGGAGACCGCGCACGGCCTGCGTCTGCTGCGCAGCCACGCGGGCGGCGCCGGTCCGCTGCTGCCGGCCCGCACGGTTCGCGCGATGCTCGCGATCCGCGCCAACCAGCTCCTCGCCGGCGGCTCCGGCATCCACCCCTCCTTCGTCACCGCCCTCATCGACGCCCTCCGTCTCGGCGTGCACCCTGCGGTCAACGAGTACGGCGGCGTGGGCACCGGCGACCTGACGGCCCTGGCCCAGACGGGCCTGGCCCTCCTCGGCGAACGCCCTTGGCTGACACCGGACGACTCACCGGCCCCGCCTCCCCCGCCTCGCGCGGACGGAACCGTGCCGGTGGGGGAGCGGTCGACTTCCGGCGGCGGGGACGCGGACCGGACCACCGGTGAACTGCCCGCCCCGGTCACCCTGCGGGCCGGCGACGCCCTCGCGCTGCTCAGCAGCAACGCCCTCGCCCTCGCGCAGGCCGCCCTCGCCGGGCACGAGACCGAGCTGCTGCTGCGCGCCACGCACGTGGTCGCGGCCCTGTCCCTCGCCGCCGTGTCGGGCTCCCCCGAGGCGTACGCCGCGCCGGTGCACGCCCTGCGGCCCTACCCCGGCCCGGCCCGCGCCGCCGCCGAGGTCCGGCGCCTGCTCGGCCTGCCCGACGACCCGTCGGCGCGTGGGGAGAACGCATCGCCCGCAGCGCACCGGCGTATCCAGGACCCGTACGGATTCCGCGCGTTCCCGCAGGTGCACGGCGCCGCCCTGGACGCCTCGGCCACGCTGCGCCGGATCGTCGAGACCGAGATCAACTGCCCCTCGGAGAATCCCGTCCTCACCCCGGACGGTCACCTCTACCACCACGGAGGCTTCTTCGCCGCCCCACTGGCGCTGGCACTGGACGCCCTGAACCTCGCCCTGCTGAAGACCGCGCAGCTCTCCGCCGCCCGGCTGTCCGCGCTGAGCCGCCCCGACCTCACCGGCCTGCCCGCCTTTCTCGCCACCGGCCCGGCCGGCAGCTCCGGCACGATGATTTTGGAGTACACGGCCAACTCGGCGCTCGCCGAGCTGCGTTCCAGCGCCGCCGCACCGGCGTCGGCCGGGCACGCCGTCCTCTCCCACGGCCTGGAGGAGGCCGCCGGCTTCGCCGGTCAGGCGGCCCGCCAGACGGAGCGGGCCCGAGCCGCCTACGCCACCGTCCTCGCCTGCGAGCTGGTGTCCGCCGTCCGGGCCCTGCGCCTCCACCCGGAACCGCCGGCCCCGGCCGCCCTCACCCTCGCCGCCGCCACGCTGCCCACCGGCCTGGAGGACCGCCCGCTGACCGCGGACATCGAGGCGGCGACGGAACTGCTGCCCCGCCTCGCCGAGTTGTGAGCGCGGGGGTGGCTGGTGCCGGCGTGGCGGGCGCCGACGAAGCGGGCGCGGGCGTGTGAGCGAGGCGGCGTGAGCGGGGTGGCGTGACCGGGGCGGTGTCGAGCGTGAAAGCGGTCCGCGTCGTTCCGTGCGGGTGCGGGTGCGGGTGCGGGCGCGGGCGCCCGCGTGGACGAGGGCACGGCCGAGGCCGTAGCACGTGCCCTCGTCCACGCGCTCCGTGCGAGGCTCAGAGGTCGAACTCGTGCGGCGGCAGGTCCAGCGCGTAGCACGCCTCACGCACCACGGCCTGCTCGTCCTTGTCGAAGTCGCCGTCCGCGCCGCCGATGACGATGCCGATCTGGATGACGGCCCGCGCCTCGGCGGGCTTCTTCTTCGCCTTGGAGATCTCCTGGAGCACGCTCACCTTGCCGAAGGCGAAGTCCGCCGTCAGCTTGTTCAGGTTCTCCTCGAAGCGCCGGCGGAGGTCGTCCGCCGGGAAGTTCTGCAAGACCTCGTTGGTGGAGATGAGCTGGGCCACCCGCTGCCGCTCCGAGGGATCCACCGTCCCGTCGGCGGCGGCCACCAGCGCGCACATCGCCATGCTCGCATCGCGGAACGCGCCGCTCTTCAGGTCGTTCTTCTTCGCCACCAACTGCGTCTGCATCTGCGACGCGGACTCCTTGATGCGGTCCCACAGGGCCATGCGCACTCCTCGATATCGTCCGCCGGGTGCTTCCGGGCATCCCGACGGTAACTTCTACAGCAACGTAGAAACTAACGGGGCGGCCGGGAAGTTCCGGAGTTCTACACTGAGTCCGCTGACACGGCGGGCACAGCCGGAACACAGCGACGGACCCACGACGAACCCACGACGAACCCAGCGGAGGAAGGCGACAGTGGCGACAGCGCCCGGCACCGGCCACCAGGACCCCTCCGCCGAGGTGCTCGCCGAGGCGGCCGCCGCCTTCGGGCTGCTCGCCGCGCCCGCCCGGCTGCACATCGTGTGGGCACTGACCCAGGGCGAGAGCGACGTGACCGGTCTCGCGGAGCGCGTGGGCGGTGCCCTGCCCGCCGTCAGCCAGCACCTGACCAAGCTCAAACTCGCCGGCCTCGTCCGCTCCCGCCGCGAGGGCCGCCGCCAGGTCTACTTCGTCGACACCGCCGGACAGGCCGCCGTGGTCGACGTCGTCCGCCTCCTCGTCGGCCGCCTCGCCGAGCGGGAGGCACCCGCCGCCGTCCCGGCCCGTCGGCTCCGTGGCCTCTGATCCCGGGACCGGTACCGTCCTCCAGGAGCTGCGGCGCCTGGACACCGGCCCGCGCGGGCTCACCGACGCGGAGGCCGCCGCCCGGCTCGCCGCACTCGGTGAGAACACCCCGCCCCGCCCGCACTCCTCTTCCTGGCCGGTCCGCCTGCTGCGCGGTCCGCGCGACCCCTTCACCGCCGTCCTGTCCGTCCTCGGTCTGGTCTCGGCGTGCGTCGCCTCCTGGGGCACCGCCACCGTGATCCTCGCGCTGGTCGCCGTCGCCTGTGTGCTGCGCGCGGCCGGTGAGCGCCGGGCGGACCGAGCCCTGGCGGCCCTGGGCGAGCTGGTCACCGGTACGGCCACCGTGCTGCGCCGCACCGACGACACCGCCGCGCCGCACGCCCGCGAGGTGCCGGTGGCCGACCTCGTACCCGGCGACGTCGTCCTACTCGGCCCCGGCGACCTCGTCCCCGCCGACCTGCGACTGCTGCGGGCCCGCGGGCTGACCGTCCGCCAGGCCGCCCTCACCGGCGAGTCCGCGCCCGTGCCCAAGACCGCCGCCGACCTGCCCGACCCGCTGGCGGAAGCCGAGTCCCACCTGTGCTTCCAGGGCAGCGCGGTGGTCGCGGGCAGCGCCACGGCGGTCGTCGTCGCGACCGGGACGCGCACCCGGTTCGCCGCCGTCCAACGGGCCCCGGACCGCCGCGAGCCGAGCGCCTTCGACCGGTCCGTGCACGGCATCGCCTGGGCCCTGGTCCGGTTCGCGCTGCTCACCCCGCCGCTGGTCCTCATGGCCGGCGCCGCGCTGCGCGGCCGGGGTCTCCAGACCCTGCCGTTCGCCGTCGCGGTGGCCGTCGGGCTCACCCCCGAGATGCTCCCGGTCGTCGTCACCACCTGTCTGGCCCGGGGCGCCGCCCTGCTGGCCCGCACCCACCACGTCGTCGTCCGACGGCTGCCCGCCCTGCACGACCTCGGCGCGATCGACGTGCTGTGCGTCGACAAGACCGGCACCCTCACCCAGGACCGGCCCGTCCTCGCCCGCTCACTGGGACCCGACGGCCGGGACGACCCCGAGCCGCTGCACTGGGCCGCCATCGCCGCCTGGTGGACCCTCCAGCTCGCCGAACTGCCCCACCCGGACGCCCTCGACGAAGCCCTGCTGGAGGCCGCCGACGAGGCCGCCGACGAGGCCGCCGACGAGGGCGCCACCGGTCGGGCGACGCCGGGGACCGGAGCCGTCGGTGAGGAGTACGACGGTCTCGCCGCCCTGCCCGTAGGCTCCGGCCGGCGTCTCGCCACCGCGGTCGTCGCAGGCCCGCTCGGCCGGCACGTCCTGATCACCAAGGGCGCCCCCGAGGACGTCCTGGACCGGTGCGACCTGCCGCCCGGCGAACGGGAGCGGCTGCTCGGCCTGGCCGCGCGCGAGGCGGCGGCCGGACAGCGCGTGCTCGCCGTCGCCACCGTGGAACGGGCCGCACGCACCCGCACCCGCCCCTACACCGCCGCCGACGAACGCGGTCTCACCTTCCGCGGCCTGGTCACGTTCCGCGAGGAACTCACCCCCGGCGCCGCCGAGTCGCTGCGCGCCCTCACCGGTCTCGGCGTCACCGTGCACGTCCTCACCGGCGACCACCCCGCCACCGCGACCCGCGCCTGCCACGACCTGGGACTGGCACCGGCAGCGGTACGGGTCGCCGGAGCCCGAGGGGAACCGGCCCCGGCGGACACCGGCGCGGCAGAACCCGTGCGGGCGGACCGCCTCCCGGCTGAGCCCGCCGGCACCGAGCGGGTCCGGGCCGAAGGAGTCCGAGCCGAGCGGGTCCGGGAAGGCGCACTCGTCGCTGAACCCATCCAAGCCGAGGACGTCCCGGCCCAACCCGACGTGGCGAAGGGCGTCCCGGCCGAACCCCCGGCGGCCGACTCCCGCGCGGTCGGTTCCTCCCAGACCGAACCCGGCCCCTCCGGAAGCGTCCCGCCCGGCACCACCCTCGTCGTCGCCCGTTGCACCCCGGAGGACAAGGCGCGCATCGTGGCCGGGCTGCGTGCGGCCGGGCACACCGTCGGCTTCCTCGGTGACGGTGTCAACGACGTGCCCGCCCTGCTCGCCGCCGATGTCGGCCTGGCACCCCGGGGAGCCGCGGCCGTGGCCCGGGAGAGCGCAGACGTGGTGCTGGCCGCGAAGGACCTCAGCGCCGTCTCGCACGCCGTCACCGCCGGACGGCACAGCAGTGCCAACATCGCCTCCTATCTCCGCGTCACGCTCTCCTCCAACCTCGGCAACGTCCTCGCGATGCTCGCCGCCGGACTGCTGCTGCCCTTCCTGCCGATGCTCCCGGTCCAGGTGCTCGTGCAGAACCTGTGCTTCGACGCCGCCCAGCTCGCCTTCGCCCACGACCGCCCCGACGCGCGGGCACTGCGCCTGCCGACCGCGCTGCGGCCCCCCTCCCTCCTGCGGTTCATCACCGGCTTCGGCCTCCTCAACGCCGTCGCCGACCTCGCCACCTTCGGCGTCCTCGCGCTCGGACCGCACGGCCCCGACGCGCTGGAGGACCGGGCCGTGTTCCACTCGGCCTGGTTCGCCGAGAACCTGCTCACCCAGGCCCTCGCCATGCTGCTGCTGCGCGGCGGCCGTCGGGCGGCGCGGGCCGGGCGGCCCGGCCCGGTCGGCTGGGCGGCGGCCCTGCTCGCCGCCGTCGCCCTGGCCCTGCCCGCCGGTCCGCTGGGCGCCGCGCTCGGCATGACCGCGCTGCCCGCCGCGTGCCATCTCCCGCTCGCCGCCGTCCTCGCCCTGTACGCCCTGGCCCTCAGGGCGGCGAAGGCCCGCCACGACCGGCGTGTGGCGTAGGCGCGGTACCACCGTCCGTCCGGGGGCGGGTGCCGCTGTCCCGCCCTCGGACCGGGTTGTACAGTTGCGCAACGTAGCAAGCGTCGCCGCAAGGTGAGACCAGCGAGACAAAGAAGGGGGCGGTCATGCTCCGCAACGGACTTGAGCCCTGGCATCTGCTGATCGTCGCGATCGTGTTCCTCCTGCTGTTCGGGTCCCGGAAGCTGCCCGACACCGCCCGTGCGCTGGGCAAGTCCATGCGCATCCTCAAGAGCGAGGCCAAGGCGATGAAGGAGGAGGACGGCACGCCGGGTTCCGCCGGCTGAGCGGCCCCCTCTTCCACCGCTCTCCTAGCCTTCGTCGCCCTCGTCGTCGTCTCCCTCGAAGAAGTCCCCGATCTCGTCCACGACTTCCGCGGCCACCATGCCGCCCACGACGCCCACGGCGAGGCCCGCCGCGCCGGCGGCGACGGCCGTGCCCAGGCCCGGGCCGGAGCGGTGGGTGTCGGAGAAGTGGTGACCGGGCTCGTGCGCGCCGCCGTGGCCGTACGCCGCATGGCTGCCGTAGGCGTCGCGGTGCTCGGTAACCTGGCGGATCCAGCCGTCCACCTCTCTGTGCCAGTCGAGGGTCGGCGCGTCCTCGTGGCGCACGGTGAAGCGGGTCAGGGCGTCGTGTCCCGATGACCAGGATCCGCCGCGCTTGTCCGCCTCCAGGACCACCTCGACGCCCGTGGGGGAGGCGAGGAAGGTCAGCTCGATCTCGTTCACCGCGTGCGCGTACTGGGGCGCCGGGGTCAGCTCGATCTCCTGGTAGAACGGCAACCGCTGGCCCGTACCGCCGATGCGGCCGTACTCCAGGTCGGCCGAGCGGAAGCCGAAGCCCAGTGCGCCGAGGGCCTCCAGCACGGCCTCCTGCACCGGCAGGGGCCGGACGGCGAGCGGATCCAGGTCGCCCTTGTCCCGGGCGCCGGCCACCGCGACCTCGGTGCGCACGCCCAGCACGATGCCCAGCGGCTGCCCGTACAGCTCGGTCACCGGGGTCTCCCAGGGGAGCGGGACACTGAACGGCAGCTCGCGTTCCTCCTGCTCACCGAGCCGGAAACCGCCGCCGACGGTGAACCGCTCGAAGGCGACCGCGCCCTCGCTCTCGCCCTCCGCGTGCTCCGCCTCCACACGGGCGATCAGCTCCAGGCCGATGTGCTCGATCTCCACGGCCGTCGCGCCGCCCCGCAGCAGCACCCGGCCCGTCAGGGTGCCGCCGGGCAGCGCGGCGCCGTCGTCCAGCACCGTGTCCACGGAGGGGCCGCCGACCCCGATCGCGCCCAGCAGCCTCTTGAACACCATGCCATGGCTCCTTCGTTCATCTCGTCACCCGGACGGCTCTCCACCGCCGTCCGGCTGCCCGATGAACTCCCGGCAAGGGCAAAGAAGTTCCCAAGTCACCTGTTCGGGGGACCCCGGGCTTGTGATCCGGCCCGGCACGGCCTCCTCCGCGCCGGGAACCAAGGAGGCGACGGCAGCCCCGGCGGCGTCAACCCGGTGCCAACGACGGCCCGGCACCCCAGGACCGCACCGGCTCGGCACCCCAGGACCGCACCCCAGGACCGCACCGAGCCCGCGCGTCACCGCCCGGGCGGCTCAGACGGTGCCCGTCCCCTCCGGCGTCAGGGCGCGGGCCTCGGCCCGTGCCTGCTTGCGGCGTGTGCGCCGGCTGACGCGTGGTTCCTGGTCCGGGAGCCAGCCGAAGGCGAGGCAGCTGCCGGTGGCGCCGAGGAGCAGCCCGATGAAGAAGCCGCCCAGGTTGGAGGTGAGCCAGCTGCCCAGGGAGAGCAGGATGCCGGTGATGGAGTAGAAGAGCCGCTGGGAGGGGTTGAAGATGATCAGCAGGCCCAGCAGCACCATGAGGGTCGGCAGCAGATAGCCGGCCAGGCCCTGCATGCCGATGTGCAGCACGACCTTCAGCGAGGCCTTCTCGGTGAGCAGGATCTCGCCGCCGCCGAGGGCGAGCAGCAGCCCGCCCCAGAACGGCCGGCGGGCCCGCCATCCGCGGAAGGCGAGCCTCGGTCCGGGACGTGGACGGTCCGGCACGGCGATCAGCAACCCGAGTCGCTGAAGCGGAGCTTGAGCCCGGGCAGTTTGAACACGCCAGCGGTGGTCGCGTAGTTGGTCTGCCGCAGGTGCGCGATGCGCACGGTGTCGGCCTGCTGGCTGAAGACGCCGATCGGGCCCTTCACGCCCGCCTTGGTCAGCGTGCTGGCGTCGTTGCCGATCTCGATGTTGTTGAACGCCGCGTCGCCCGACAGCTCGGTGGAGTCGGTGGTCAGGTCGGTCGCGCTGACCTTCTCGGACCCGCCGCCCGCCGTGATCAGCAGGTTGGTGCCGCCCAGGTCGACGCTCTGGCACAGCTTGGTGAGCGTGGCGTGCTTGATCGCGGAGGTGACGATGAGCACCTGGCCGCCGGTGTCCCCGGCGTTCGGGCTGCCCTCCGCCATGTTGTCGAGCCCGCCGAACTGCTCGAACCCGGTGCCGTTGAGTTCCGTGGCGGTGACCGTGAACGGCATGCCGGAGATGGCGAACTGCACACCCAGCGCCCCCTGCGCGGTGAGGACCGCGAGTCCGGCGGCGACCAGGGTGGCGGGTACCGCCATCACGGCGGCCCGGCGGGCGCGGACTCGGCCGCGTCTGCCGCCGCCGGCGGTGGTCCCGGCGGCGTTCCGGGCTTCGGGCGGGGTGTCGCTTCCCGGGGTGTCGGGGGTGTTGCCGGCGGACGGGACGTCCGGGGACGTGGCCATGTCTGCTCCCATGGGCGCGGATCAATGCGGGTTGGGCTTCAGTGGCGCGGTGTCCTGGCGCGGACAGCGGATGCCGCGCACGCCTCCTCGCAACTCCCGGCGAGCGCAAGGGCTTTCTCGTTACGCGGCAGTAGCCTTCGAGGAAGTTACCGCCGGTTACATTCAGGGGTCAAGGGAGATGTGAAAAAAGGGTGTCGGATGTGCGCGGCCCGCAGCCACCCTGGTTCAACTGCCTTTCAACCACTTGACCCTGACGGTTGATCAGGTCTACAACTTCCCCTGTTTCCACGGATCCGTGGCGCCGGATCCAGCAAGCGGCACCCGCCGCGTCAGGCGTGGCACCCGCCGCGTCCCCCTTGCGGCACCGGCCGCGTTCCCGGCCCTGTCACGGCAACCGCTCCACCTCGCAGTGCGGCTCCGGCACGGTCACCTCACTCTCCCTCTCCGTGCCCGGCCGCCCCCGTGCCCGGCCCGGCCGGAGGTCTTCCCCCGAGGCCTTCGGCCGGTGCCCGGTGTGCCGCCGTCGCGGGTCCGCCGCGTACGGAGAAGGCGTGACGGCCCCGCGCCGGCGGCATCGCCCCGTACCGATCGCCACCCCCCACCTCACCTCATCTGTCCCCCCACATCACAAAGAGAGGCACCCGCATGCGTAAGCGCTCCCTCCTCGCTCTGGCCGGAACCGCCACGGCGCTCGCCCTCACGTGGGCCACCCCGGCCTCCGCCGCCGGCCCGGTCCTCACCACCGGCAGCACCGGCGGCACCGCGGTCGCCGTCGGCGACACCCTCACCGCGCCGCTGGCCTCCGGCAGCTCCGCCACCTTCTACTCCAGCGCGACCGGCACCAGCGGGATCAAGTGCACCGGCTCGCAGTTCACGGCCCAGGTCACCGGCAACCCGACCGCACCCGGCACGGCCACCGAGTCCGTCACCGGGCACACCTTCGACAGCAGCACCTGCACCAGCAACGTCGTCGGTGTCCTCGGTGTCAACGGCATCACCATCAACAACCTGCCCTACTCGGCGACGATCACCTCGGACGGCACCCTCACCGTCTCGCCCGCGAGCGGCTCCGTCATCCAGGCCACCGTCCAGCTGCGCACCCTGCTGGGCACCGTGACCTGCGTGTACCAGGCGCCCAGCCTGACCGGCAAGGCCGACAACGCCGACAGCAGCATCGCCTTCACCAACCAGCAGTTCACCAAGACCTCCGGCTCGTCGCTGTGCTTCGCCAACGGCTACTTCACGGCCAAGTACGCGCCCGTGACCGACGCGGGAGCCCGGGTCTACGTCAACTGACCGACGTGTCGAGGGCTTCAGCGTCGACGCGGACGCCGTAGCCGCACAGTGAGGGCGGCGCCCCCGGTGAGCAGCAGCACCGCGGCGGCGCCGCCCGCCAGCAGCGGCGCCGAAGGGCCCGAGCC
>NZ_JBEXKG010000219.1:0-9783 GCF_040609555.1 Streptomyces sp. NPDC004658 | reverse complement strand
GGCAGGGCGGGGGCGCCGGGCCCGGCAGCCGGTGCGCTAGCGGCGGGAGGCGGACCGGCCTCGCCGGTACAGGATCGACCCGGCCGCGATCAGGGCGGCGCTGGCGGCCGAGGTCGCGATCATGGCCGGCCCGTCACCACCGGTGTGCGCGAGCACGGGCGGCTGCCCGGGGTGCTCCCCGCCTCCACCGCCGGGCGGCGGGGTGTGGCCGGTGACCGGGGGCGTGCTGTGACCGCCGCCCGGAGGGGTGCTGTGGCCGCCACCAGGGGGCGTGCTCCCGCCGCCGCCGTAGGGAGGCGGGGTGGTCTCCTCACCGCCGTAGGGGGGCGGGGTCGGCTTGCCACCGTAGGGAGGCGGGGTGGTCTCCTCGCCACCGTAGGGAGGGGTGGCCGTCTTGCCGCCGGAGGGAGGCGTGGAGTGGTCGGCGCCCGGGCCCGGCCGACCGCCGGAGTCCCCGTACCCGGAGTCACCCGAGCCGCCGTACCCCGACGTGCCCGAGTGGCCGTACCCCGAGGTGCCCGAACCGCCGTGTGCCGGCTGCTGCGAACCACCGTGCCCCGAGTGGGAACCACCGTGCTGCGAGCCGTAGGAGCCGACGTGACCCGAGTTCTCCGCACCGCCGTGACCCGGGTTGCCGGAGCCGGCGTACCCGGAGGCGTGCTCCTCGTGGGCCGCCGGGCCCGGCCGGCCGTAGGTCGACGCGGCGGCGCAGGAGTTGGCGAATGCCGGGTTCAGCGCGGCGGCCGCGTCGACGGAGTTGCCGCAGACGTTGACCGGGATGTTCACGGGGGCCTGGATGTTGTTCCCGGACAGCACACCGGGGGAACCCTGCGCGGCACCGCGCGCGCCGGTGTCGGCGAGTGCGGAGCCGCCGTACAAGGACAGCACGCCGGTCGCTGCCGCGGCCACCGCCATGCCCTTGCTGAGTGTC
This sequence comes from Streptomyces sp. NPDC004658, assembly GCF_040609555.1. Taxonomy (NCBI): domain Bacteria; kingdom Bacillati; phylum Actinomycetota; class Actinomycetes; order Kitasatosporales; family Streptomycetaceae; genus Streptomyces; species Streptomyces sp. NPDC004658. The sequence continues at coordinate 8,852 of NZ_JBEXKG010000219.1, read as the reverse complement.
TGTCGCAATCTCGTGGTCTTTCCTGCTCGAAGAAGTGGGAAGGCCGGCCCCGGAGCGCGGAATCGACGGATCGGCGGTCCGGGGCCGGCCAGTGCGCAGCCGGCGGGGCCGGCGCCTCGGACGGACCTCAGTCGTTGGTGCAGTGGTTGGCGAGCGCCGGGTTCAGCAGGCCGATGATGTCGACCGTGTTGCCGCACACGTTGATCGGCACGTGGACCGGGATCTGGACGACGTTGCCGGACAGAAAACCCGGGGAGTGGGCGGCGCCACCCTGGGCTCCGGAGTCGGCGAAGGCGGGTCCGGCCATACCCAGGGCCAGGAGGGCGCCCGCAACGGCAGCGACAGTCTTCTTCATGAATGTTCCCTTCTCTGGGGCCATGCCCCAATGACGGCCAGAACCGTGTGCGCACGACGTGAACGGTCGCGGCACGGAACGAGGGATTGACACAACAGCAGACCGCGGAACGCGGAACGCGCGACAATCACTCTTTCGCACCGCTCTCTCACGCGTTTTCCCTCGCCTGAAATCCGCGAAAAGGCCCGGGCAGTCCGCGGACAACGCAGCGGACGACCCGGGCCCTGCCAGTTCGGCTCAGCCTTCGCCGTTGGCCGAGAGGACCGACAGGTCCTCCAGGACGTGCGAGACCGCGCCGTCGCGCTTGGCGTTGGTGGAGTTGTCGTTGCACTGCTGCTGCAGGTGGTCCGACAGGATCGGGATGTCCTGCGCGGTGACGCCGATGAGCGCGTCGACCGCGACGTCGACGTCCTGGACGCCGACACACGGCTTGTTGAGCGAACCCTGCACCAGCGAGAGCTGCGGGCTCATGTCGCCCTTGGTCGCCGAGTTGCCCCACGACGACGCGGCGCCGTTGCCATTCGCGACGGTCGGTCCGTCGTCGTTGCCGATGGCAAGCGCCTGCGGCGCGGCCGCCACCGCCATTCCCACGACAGAAGCGGCGGTCGCGGCGGCGACCATTGCCTTCTTGAGCACTTCGCGTTCCTTTCCTCGTAGCGACGCATGCCCTACGGCCTCATCAACCCGGCGCATCGGGAATGGTTCCGCTGATTCACTCGGTTGGAGCGCAAATTACTGGGAGGTGACGAGAAGCCATCAATCCGAAAAGCACACCACCAGCCCACCGCATCGGCCGACGGGGTGAACGGGAGAAACCACGAAGGGTCCGCGGAGTTGACCAGTGCGCTCCGGTGGACGGGGTTTCCTCAGAAAGGACTGGCCAGTGATCAAGAAGATTGTTGCCACTGCGGCCGTCGCCGCTTCCGCCATGGGCGCCTCCGCCGCCGCGGCACCGCAGGCGCTGGCGCTCGGGAACGACAGCGGCCCGACCGCCGCCAACGGCAACGGCGCTTGGCAGAGCTACGGCAACTCGGCCACGTACGGGAACATGAGCCCGCAGATCGCCCTGATCCAGGGCTCTTTCAACAAGCCGTGCATCGCTCTGAACGACATCCCGGTCGGTGTCGGCGCCCTCATCGGTGTCAATGTTCAGGACATCCCGATCCTGTCGGACCACATGCAGCAGCAGTGCACCGAGAACTCCTCGAACGTCAAGCGCGACGGCGCGCTGGCGCACCTGCTGGAGGACGTGTCGATCCTGTCCGAGAACTCCGACTCCGGTCACTGATCCCGGTCCGCGAAGCGGGTCGCCGAGTCCTCGGCGGCCCGCTTCGGCGTTCCGGCGGCGGCCGTCGGCCCGTCAGCGCCGGTAGAGCGCCTCGATCTGCTCCGCGTACGCGGCCGTCACCGCGTGCCGCTTGACCTTCAACGACGGGGTGAGCAGCCCGTTCTCCTCGGTGAACTCGCCCTCGACGAGCGCGAACGCGCGGATCGACTCGGCGCGGGAGACCGCCTCGTTGGCGTGGTCGACCGCCTTCTGCACCTCCGCGCGCAGCCGCTCGTCGCGGACCAGCGTGGACAGCGGTGTGTCCGGTGGCAGCTTCCGTACGGCCAGCCAGTGGGCGACCGCCTCCGGATCGAGGGTGATCAGCGCGGCGACGAAGGGCCGGTTGTCGCCGACGACCAGGCACTGGCCGACGGGTGAGCGGCTGCGCAGCCGGTCCTCCAGGACGGCCGGCGAGACGTTCTTGCCGCCGGAGGTGACGAGGATGTCCTTCTTGCGGCCGGTGATGGTGAGGTAGCCGTCGTCGTCCAGCGTGCCGAGGTCGCCGGTCGCGAACCAGCCGTCGTGCAGTACGGCGTCCGTGGCGGCCGGGTCGTTCCAGTACGACCCGAAGACGATCCCGCCCTTGATCAGCACCTCTCCGTCGTCGGCGAGGCGCACGCAGACGCCCGGCACCGGGCGGCCGACCGTGCCGGGGCGGGGGCTGAGCGGGGGCACGATCGTGGCGGCGGCGCTGGTCTCGGTCAGGCCGTAGCCCTCGTAGACGACGATGCCGGCCGCGAGGAAGAACAGGTTGAGGTCGCGGTCCAGCGGGGAGCCGCCGCTGATGGCGTACCGCATCCGGCCGCCCAGCTCCTTGCGGATGCGGCGGTAGACCAGCAGGTCGTACAGCGCCCAGGCGGCGTACAGGCCGGGTCCCGGGCCCTTGCCGGTGCCGAGGAACGTGCGCAGGTGGGCCTCGCCGAAGCGGACGGCGACGCGTTCGGCGCGGTCGAAGGAGGCGGCCCGGCCGAGTTTCTCGGCGGTGGCCCGCCCGGTGTCGTGGATCTTCTCGAAGAGGTACGGCACCCCGACCAGGAAGGTGGGCCGGAACTCCTTGAGCGCGGGCCGCAGTTCGTCCGGTTTCACGCTCGGGAAGTGGCCGGTCTCGATGCGGGCCAGCAGGCAGGCGAGCTGGAGGGTGCGGCCGAGGATGTGGGCGAGCGGCAGGAAGAGCAGGGTGGACGCGGCCTGGCCGGTGACCGCCTGGAAGACCGGGTGCAGCAGCTCGACCGTGCCCGCCGCCTCGGCGTGCAGGTTGGCGTGGGTGAGGACGCAGCCCTTGGGCCGTCCGGTGGTGCCGGAGGTGTAGCAGACGGTGGCGATGGTGTCGGGGCCGAGCGCACCGCGCCGCTTGGCGAGTTCGACGTCGGAGCGGTCCAGGCCGAGGACGGCGAGGTCGGTGAGGGCGTCGGCGTCGAGTTGCCACAGGCGCGGGGGGTGTGGGTGGCCGGCCGTGCCGGTGGTGACGGTGGCCGCGTTCGCGGCGGTCTCGGTGACGACGAACCGGGTGCCTGAGTCGCGGACGATCCACTCGACCTGCTCGGCGGAGGAGGTCGGGTAGACCGGTACGGACTGGCCGCCGGCCGCCCAGATCGCGAAGTCCAGGACGGTCCACTCGTAGCGGGTGCGGGACATCACCGCGACCCGGCCGCCGGGTTCGAGCCCGGCGGCGATGAGCCCTTTGGCGACGGCGGCCACCTCGGCGGCGAAGGCCGCCGCCGTCACCGGGTGCCAGGTACCGCCGTGGTCACGGCGGCGCAGCAGCACCGCGTCGGGGGTCTCGGCCGCGTGCGTGAACGGCAGGTCGGCCAGGGACCCGGTGGTGAGCGGGGGCGCCAGCGGCGCCGCGCGCACCTCGCGGACCGTGCCCGCCGGGTCGCGGACGATCTCCACCGCGGCGCGGTCCGCGAGATCGGTGCGCTGCCGTGCCCGTTTCAGATCCCTGCGTACGCCCATGACGGCTCCCGGTGGCGGTGCGTGGCCGGCCAAGGTTCTTACCTAGAGGTCAACTTACCCGTAAGTAAGGAAAGGTCAATGGGGCCCGCACGGCTTGCCGCACAGGTCTCCCGCACGGCCTCAGTCCACCGGCTCGGTGCCGCTCGCCTGACGGATCGCGTCGGCGAGACCGCGTACGTCGGCGTCCTCGGTGGTGTCGGCCAGCCCGGCGGCCCTGCGGGCGAGGCTGGTCAGGCTGGGGGCGCCGGGCAGGGCGGGGCGGTCCCCGGATCCGGTGCGCAGGGCTTCAGCGAAGTACGCGGCGACCGCGGTGACCTGGAAGCGGGGGCTCGCCCGCCAGACCGATCCGGCCAGCGCCCCGGTCTCCAGGCCGCCCGTCGCCTCGTGCGGGTCGCGGGTCTCCGGGTCGAGCCACCGGACGGTGGCCGTGGCGAGGTGACCGCTCGCGCCGTGCCGGGTGTGGACGGCGTACAGGGCGGTGACGGTGTGGCCGGGGCCGACCTCTCCGCCGTCGACCCGGTCGTTGCGGAAGTCCTGGTCGGCGACCTTGCGGTCGTCGTAGCCGATGAGGCGGAACTCGGTGACGGTGTGCGGGTCGAAGGCGACCTGGGCCTTGGCGTCCCGGGCGGTCAGCTCGATGTTCCTCGGCAGCTGCCCGGCGAAGACCTTGTCGGCCTCGCCGGGGTCGGAGACGTACACGGTGTGGCCGTCGCCCCGGTCGGCGAGGCGTTCCATGAGGGAGTCGCCGTAGGTGCTGCCGACGCCGACGCCGAAGAGGGTGATGCCGTGTTCGCGGCGGGCGTCGTCGATCCGGCGGAGGATCGCGTCCGCGCTGGTCTCGCCCGTGTTGGCGAGGGCGTCGGAGACGAGGACGACCCGGTTGGTGGCCCCCTTGCGGGCGCCCTTCACGGCGGTGGCGTAGCCCTCCTCGACACCCGCGCCGAGGTTCGTGGAGTTCTGGGGCTCCAGGCTGTCGATGGCGTCGCGGACCGTCCCGCGGTGGCCGCCCAGCCGGGTCATCGGCAGCACGGTCTCGGCGTCCCCGCTGAAGGTGACCAGGGCGACGGAGTCGTCGTCGCGCAGCCGGTCCGTCAGGGTGGTCAGGGCGTGCTGGGCGAGGTCCAGGCGGCCGGGTTCGCCCATGGAGCCGGAGGTGTCGATGACGAAGGTGAGCACGGCGGGCGGGCGGTGCGCGTCCGGCGCGGCGGGCCGGGTGGCGAGGCCGACCCGGACCAGGGACCAGTCCGGTTCGCCGGTGCGGGCGCCGTCCACGGTGACCGTGAAGCCGTTGCCGTCGGGCCGCCGGTAGTCCTGGCGGAAGCTGTTGACGAACTCCTCCGGGCGCACGGTGCGCGGATCGGGCCTGCGGCCGTCGGCGAGTGTGCGGCGGGCGTAGGTGTAGGACGCGGTGTCGACGTCCAGCGCGAAGGTGGACAGCCGGCCGCCGGCGTCCTGCCGGACCACGCCGGACTCGCCGCGGCGGGCCTTGCCGTCGGCCGTCTGCGCGGTGCCGCCCGCGCTGCACGCGGTCAGCAGCAGCCCGCCCACGGCCGTGAGCGCGAGCAGCGCCCGCCGTACCCGGTGATCCCCGTACCGCTCCATCTGGTCCTCCCCGTGGGCGTGTTGGCGTCGGACAGGTGCGTCCGCTGCCGACTGTGACGCGGCACGGGCCCGGAACGTGCGTTCCGGGGAGTTGCGGATGGATCTCGAACCGGCCACGGCGGCGGCCCGCCGTGACCGGTGGGTGACACACCGGTGACCTAGGGCGTGTCCTAGGAGACGACGTCCTTGCGGGCGAAGCCCCGGAAGGCCAGGGCGAACAGCACCAGGGCGTACGTCATGGAGAGCGCGGTGCCCTGGATCATGCCCGACCACTCGGGGCGGGGCTGGACGGCGTCGGCCCACGCGAACTGCCAGTGCGCGGGCAGGAAGTCGCGCCAGTGACCGAGCGCGGTGACGGCGTCCAGGACGTTCCCGACGATGGTGAGGCCGACCGCGCCGCCGACCGCCCCGAGCGGGGCGTCGGTCCTGGTGGACAGCCAGAACGCCAGCCCGGCGGTGACCAGCTGGGACACGAAGATGTACGCCACGGCCACCAGGAGCCGCTGGGCCGCCGTCCCCGTGTCCAGCGCGCCGCCGGTCGGTATCTGCAGCGGGCCCCAGCCGTAGGCGGCCGTGCCGGCGGCGAGCGCCACGAGCGGCAGCAGCACCATCGCGGCGAGGCTCATCCCGAGCGCCACCGCGAGCTTGGACCACAGCAGCCGGGCCCGGGGCACCGGCGCGGCGAGCAGGTAGCGCAGCGAGGACCAGCTCGCCTCCGAGGCGACCGTGTCCCCGCAGAACAGGGCGACCGGGATCACCAGCAGGAAGCCCGCCGACACGAAGAGGTTCACGGCGGCGAAGTTGGCGCCGGAGGCGGTGGCCGTGTCCATCAGGGTGATCTGGCTGTTCCGGCCGCCCGGGTCGCCGCCGATCGCGAACGCGGCCAAAAGCACGAACGGCAGTGCGGTCAGGACGGCGCCCATGACCAGCGTGCGGCGCCGCTTGAGCTGGCGGACCAGCTCCACCCGCAGCGGCAGGGTGCGACCCGCCCGATAGCCGGAGGCGACCTCGGTCAGCGTGCTCATGCGGAACCTCCGATCAGGGTGAGGAAGGCGTCCTCCAGGCGGCGGTGCGGTCCGACGGAGGCGACCGGCACCTCCAGCCGGACCAGCTCCACGACCAGCTGCTCGGCCGTGCCGCCGGGCCCCAGCCGGATCAGCAGCCCGTCGTCGGTGCGCACGGCGGAGGCGACGCCGTCCAGCGCGCCCACCTTCTCCAGCACCGGCTCCTGCACCGGTTCGGCGGTGCCGACCAGCAGGGTGTCGCCGGAGCCGACGATCTCTCGGACCGGGCCCGCCTGCACCAGCCGGCCGCGGTCCATCACCACCAGGTGGGTGCAGGACTGCTCCACCTCGGCGAGGAGATGGCTGGAGACGATCACCGTGCGGCCACCGGCCGCGTAGCGGATCATCACCTCGCGCATCTCGCGGATCTGGGGCGGGTCCAGCCCGTTGGTGGGCTCGTCCAGGATGAGCAGGTCGGGCAGGCCCAGCATGGCCTGGGCGATGGCGAGGCGCTGCCGCATGCCCTGGGAGTACGTGCGCACCGCGCGGGCGAGCGCGTCGCCGAGCCCGGCGATCTCCAGGGCCTCCTCCAGGTGGGCGTCCTCGGGCGGGCGGCCGGTGGCCCGCCAGTACAGCTCCAGGTTCTCCCGGCCGGACAGGTGGGGCAGGAAGCCGGCGCCCTCCACGAAGGCGCCGACCCGGGAGAGCACCGACGCGCCGGGCCGGACGGCGTGGCCGAAGACGCGGATCTCGCCGGCGTCCGGGCGGATGAGGCCCATCAGCATGCGCAGGGTGGTGGTCTTGCCCGCGCCGTTCGGTCCGAGCAGGCCGAGGACCTGGCCCTTCTCCACCCGGAAGGAGAGGTCCCGGACGGCGTACCGGTCGGTGGAGCGGGCGTACCGCTTGCTCAGGTCCGTGATCACCAGCGGGACCTCGGCCAGCTCCGGGTCGGGCGCGGGGGCGGCCGTCCGGCGGCGGGTGGTGAGCAGCAGGGCGAGGGCGGCGACCGCGCCGGCCGCGGGCAGCCACCAGACCCAGGCGGGCAGGGGGGCCGCGGCGGTGCTGACGGAGGGCGCCGTCGGCACGCTCAGGTCTCCCTTCAGGGAGACGGTGTAGGTGGCCGGGGCGGCCGGGGAGGCGTAGCCGAGGTCGGTGGAGGCGAGGACCAGGCGGAGCCGGTGGCCCTTCTGCACCTCGTGGTCGATCGCCGGGAGCGTGACGGTGACGTCCTTGCCCGTCTTGGCGCCGGTCACCCGGAAGGGGGCGACGAGCTGGGCGGGCAGCACCTGCCGCCTTCCGTCGGGTCCGACGTCGTAGACCTTGCCGAACAGGACGGCGTCGTCGCGGGTGGAGGTGATGCGCACGGTGGCGGTCGGGGTGCCGGTGATGCGCAGGTCGCGGGTCAGGGGCGCGGAGTCGAACCGCGCGTACTGGCCGGGGAAGTCCAGGGAGACGCCGACGCCGAGCGCGGAGAGCTGGGCGAGGCCGCCGGAGCCGCCGAGGCCGGGCAGCGCGGAGACGCCGGGCGGGCTGGCCCCGGCCGGGTTGGCGACGCGCTGCGTGCCGCCGGTGAGGGCGATGGTGCGCGGATGGTCACGCAGGCCGGGATAGGCGGCGGCGCTCGCGCCGCGCAGCTGGGCGGCGCCGTCGGTGGAGTCGACGCCGCCGGTGCGGGTGATCCGGAAGACCGGGCCGGTGTCGGTTCCCTTGTCCCCCTTGAGATACCGGTCGAACCACGCACGCACGCGTGCCTCGACCCGGCTCGTCTCCATGTCGCCGCCGTCGTGCCCGCCGGCGATCCAGTCGACGTCGACGGGGGCGCCGTTGGCGCGGATCGCCTTCTCGGCCGCGTCGGCCTGGCCGAGGGGGAACAGGGAGTCCGTCTGCCCCTGCACCAGCAGGGTGGGGACCTTGATGCGGTCGCCGACCGCCGACGGTGAGCGTTCCTCCAGGAGCTTGCGGGCGGCCGGGTCCGGGGTGCCGGATTCGGCGACCCGGTCGTACATCCGGCACAGCGCGGGCTCGAACTTCGCGCAGCCGCCGCCGGTGTTGACGAAGACGCCGGCCCACAGCCTCTTGAACACGCCGTCCGGGAACAGGGCGTCCGCGAGGTTCCAGTAGGTGATGGCCGGGGCGATGGCGTCGACCCGGTGGTCGTACCCGGCGGCGAGCAGGGAGATCGCGCCGCCGTAGGAGCCGCCGGCCACACCCACGCGCGGGTCGCCGGGCTTGTCCAGCCGCACCTGGGGCTGCCGGGCCAGCCAGTCGATGAGCCGGGAGACGTCGGCGACCTCTCCCTTCGGGTCGTTGAGGCCGATCTTCCCGGTGGAGCCGCCGAAGCCGCGCGCGGACCAGGTCAGGACCGCGTACCCGTCGCGGGCGAGGTCCTCGGCCTGCCGGCGCATGTCCGCCTTGCTGCCGCCGAAGCCGTGCGCGAGCAGGACGGCGGGGTGCCGGCCGGTGTCGGCGGGGGTGAAGTACGAGGTGTCCAGGCGCACCCCGTCGACCGCCATCACCTGGTCGCTGCGGCGCACGGCCCGCTGGTCGTCGGAGGCGACGGCCGCCGTCCACGTCCCGGCGCCGGCGAGCACCACGGCGGCGGCCCCGG
>NZ_JBEXKG010000218.1:0-9899 GCF_040609555.1 Streptomyces sp. NPDC004658 | reverse complement strand
CCCCGGGCACCCCGGCCGCCGGTACTCCGGTGGCGTCCCCGGGTGCGCTGCCGTTGCCCGCCGAGGCCGGCACCGGTCAGGCGCCGACGGGGACCCAGGCCGGCCCGGTGCCGCCCGGTGGCAACCCGGCGGCCGGCGTCCCGCAGCAGTGGCCGGGCGCCGATGACACCTCCGGCACGGGGACCCCGAGCCCGGCTCCGGGCGCGCAGGCGGCCGGGGTCCCGCAGCAGTGGCCCGGCTCGGGTGACACCTCCGGTGCGGGAAACCCCGCCCCGGTCCCAGGTGGCCCCGCGGCCGGCGTCCCGCAGCAGTGGCCCGGCACCGGGGACACGTCCGGCGCCGGGATCCCCGCGCCGGGCGCCCCCGCCGGCAGCCGGCCGCAGCGGGTCGCGATGCCGCTGCCCGCCGAGGCCGCCGACCCGGACTCGACGCAGGGGCGGGCGATCAGCGTCCGCACGCTCGGCCAGGGCGTGCCGTTCTCGCGGCAGGCCGCCCAGGTGCAGCAGCCGACGGCGACGCCGCCGCCGCACGCGCCGGGCGGTTCGGGCCGGCGGCGCAAGCTGGGCACGCGCCCCGACCCGGCCCCCATCGGGCAGGAGCCGCAGCCGGACCAGGCGGCCCGGCCGCACCCGTCCGCCGAACCCGCGCCCGCGCACCCCGCGCCGGCCGGACAGCCGTCGCTCGGAGGGCAGAACCCGCTCGCCGGGCAGGCGTCCCCGCTGCACCCCTCGCCCGCCGCCCCGGCCCCCGTGCCGCAGCCCTCGCTCGGCGGGCAGGCGCGGCCGGCGCAGGGCACCGAGGGGGGCGGGCGGTCGTACGCCATAGGCGCCCCGGAACCCGATGCCGCCGAGGGGCCGGAGCCGCTGGACGGTCCCGGTGGGGCCGTCGAGGTGGCGGACACCCCGCGCCCGCAGCCGCTGGACGACGAGCTGCCCCCCGAACCGCTGGACAACCCGCGCCGGCTGCTGGTGTGGCCCGCGCCGGACGTGACGACCCAGCAAGCGCTCAGCGACCGTGGCTACCGGCCGGTGATCGTGCACTCGCGCGAGGAGGTCGACGCCCAGATCGCGGCCTTCCCCGCCGCGCTGTTCGTGGACCCGCTGACCGGGCCGATCACGCGGACGGCGTTGCAGTCGCTGCGCCAGGCCGCCGTGGCCGCGGAGGTCCCGGTGCTGGTCACGGCCGGGCTCGGCCAGGCGACGCGCGAGGCGGCGTACGGCGCCGACCCCGCCGTCCTGCTGAAGGCGCTGGCTCCCCGGGACAGCGAGCAGCATCCGCCGCGGGTGCTGCTCATCGAGGAGCACGCGGAGATCGCGCTGGCGCTGACCGCGACGCTGGAGCGGCGCGGGATGCAGGTGGCGCGGGCCGCGAACGACAACGACGCGGTGACGCTCGCGGGGCAGTTCCGGCCGAACCTGGTGGTGATGGACCTGATGCAGGTGCACCGCCGGCGGGCCGGGATCGTGGACTGGCTGCGGGCGAACGGGCAGCTCAACCGCACTCCGCTGGTCGTCTACACCGCCGCCGTCGACCCGGCGGACCTGCCCCGGCTGGCCTCCGGTGAGACCGTGCTGTTCCTCGCCGAGCGGTCGACCAGCGGTGAGGTGCAGTCGCGGATCGTGGACCTGCTGGCCCGGATCGGCACCAACTGACCGGCCGGCGTCACCGGTCTAACAGGCGATCAGCCTGCGGGCCGCCTCCTTGATGGAGGCCCGCAGGCGGTCGTGGTCGGTGTCCTGCGTGCCGACGAGGATGCGCCGCGTCTGCGGGACCACGGTCATCCAGTTGGTCAGCGCGGTGAGCAGCATCAGCAGATGGCCGGCCGGGATGGCGTCCGTGATGACGCCGCGGGCCTGGCCGTCCTCGATCGCGGCGACCTTCCGGGCGTAGTGGTCCTGGCGGGCCGCCTCGTCGGGCAGTTCGGCGCTGCCGTACTCCATGCCCTCCCACAGGAGCAGGCGCACCAGGTCGGGGTGGGCGGCGTGGTGGTCGAGGAGGCGGTCGACCCAGCCGTCCATGTCGTCCGGGTCGACGGGCACGGCCGCCGCCAGGTCGGTCAGGCGGGTGCCGAGGACCTTGCTGAACAGCTCCGCCTTGTTGCCGAAGTAGGCGTAGATGAGCTGTTTGTTGGCCTTGGCCTCGGCGGCGATGCGGTCGATGCGGGCGCCCGCGATGCCGTGCCGGGCGAACTCGGCGGCCGCCGCCTCGAAGATCCGGGCCTTGGTGGCCTCGGGGTCCCTCACTGATGCCATGGGGACAGGGTAGGCCGGGCGAGGTGCTGACCAACGGGTTGGTTGGGCGGGAATGCGAACGGCGGTGCGGGCTGTTGGATCCAGGTAACCAACGAGTTGGTTACCGACTAAGGAGCAGCTCCGCCCATGCCGTCAGCCACCACCACCCGCCGGGCAGCCGGACTCCGGGCACCCGCCCGCGAGCAGTCCGCCTCCGGCTCCCTCTTCCTCCTGCTGATCGCCGTCTGCACCGCCGTCACCGCCGCCAACATCTATCTCGCGGCCCCGCTTCTGCCGCTGATCGCCCACGACTTCGGCACGATCCCCTCGGCCGTGGCCTGGATCGCCTCCGTCGCCCAGCTCGGCTACGCGGCCGGCCTGCTCTTCTTCGCCCCGCTCGGCGACCGGGTCGACCGGCGCAGGCTCGTCGCCCTGCTCTCCGTGGCCACCACGGTGGCGCTGCTCGTCGCGGCCGTGGCCCCGGGCACCGCGGCCCTCGCCGCCGCCGTGTTCGTCGCCGCCGCGGCCACCGTCGTACCGCAGCTGCTCGTCCCGCTCGTCGCCGCGCGCGCCCCGGAGGACCGGCGCGCCCGGCATGTCGCGGCCGTGATCGCCGGGTTGTTCACCGGCATAGTCGCCGCCCGTGTCGTCGGCGGTCTGGCCGGGCAGGCCTTCGGCTGGCGCTGGGTGTTCGGCGGGTCCGCCGTGCTGACGCTCGCCCTGGGGCTCGCCACCGCCCTGGCCCTGCCGGCCGAGCGGCGGGTGCGGGCGGGCGGGCTGTTCTCCGGCATCGCGGAGCTGCCGGGACTGCTGCGCCACTCGCCCGACCTGCGGCGGGCGTGCCTGCGCCAGGCGGGGATGTTCGGTGCGTGGAGCGCCCTGTGGACCTCCCTCGCGCTGCTGCTGACCGGCCCCGGCTACGGCCTGTCCACCGCGACCGCCGGGCTCTTCGGCCTCTTCGGCCTGACCGCCAGCGCGGTGGCGCCGCTGGCCGGCGGCCTGGTGGACCGGTTCGGCGCGGCGCGGGTCGTGGGCAGCGCGTACGTGCTGGCCGCCGTCGCCGTACCCCTGTTCTGGCTCGGCGGGCACGTGCTGGGGGCGCTGTTCGCCGCCGCGATCGCGATCCACGCGGCCCTGGTCGCCTCCCATGTCGCCAACCAGACCCTGGCGCTGACCACGACCTCCACGCCGGCCACCGCCAACACGGCCTACGTCGTCTCCGGCTTCGCCGGCGGCGCCCTCGCCTCCGCCGCCGCGGGACCGGCCTTCGGTCACTGGGGCTGGACCGGGGTGTGCGCGGTGGCGGGGGTGTGGCTGGTGCTGGGATGGACCACGACGGTGCGGGGGCGGTGAAGGCGCGCGGCAGGTCCGGGGACCGTTCACGCCGTCCCGGGGCGCGCCGGGCGGGACGGCCGTGCCGCTCGTCCGGCGCACCGTGTCCGGTGCTTCAGAGCGTGGTCACCCGCAAGGCACCGTCCGCGTACTGCCTGCGCAGCACCTTCTTGTCGAACTTGCCCACGCTCGTCTTCGGGACCGACTCGACGACCGTCCAGCGCTCGGGCAGCTGCCACTTGGCGATGCGGCCCTCCTCGAAGAGGAAGGTGCGCAGGGTCTCGAAGTCGGCGGTCGCTCCGGGCCGCAGGACGACCGTGGCCAGCGGGCGCTCGCCCCACTTCTCGTCCGGTACGGCGACCACGGCTGCCTCGGCGACGTCCGGGTGGGACATCAGCGCGTTCTCCAGCTCGACGGAGGAGATCCATTCGCCGCCGGACTTGATGACGTCCTTGGCGCGGTCGGTCAGGGTGAGGAAGCCGTCGGGGGAGATGGTGCCGACGTCACCCGTCTTCAGCCAGCCGTCCGCGCTGAACTTGTCGGCGGGGCGCAGGGGTTCGGCGCCGGGGCCGTTGTAGTAGGCGCCCGCGATCCAGGGGCCGCGCACCTCCAGTTCGCCCGCCGACGTGCCGTCCCAGGGCAGGCGTTCGCCGCCGGGGCCGGTGAGACGGGCCTCGACGCCGGCCGGGAAGCGGCCCTGGGTGAGGCGGTAGGCGAACTCGTCCTCGGTGCCGGCCGCGTGGGCCGGCGGGCGGGCGACCGTGCCGAGCGGGGAGGTCTCCGTCATGCCCCAGGCGTGGCAGACCCGCATGCCCAGCTCGTCGAAGGCCGCCATCAGGGAGGGCGGACAGGCCGAGCCGCCGATGGTGACCTGGGTGAGGGAGGCGACGTCGCGGGGCCTGGCGTGCAGCTCGCCGAGGAGGCCCTGCCAGATGGTCGGGACGGCCGCCGCGTGGGTGGGCCGTTCGCGTTCGATCATCTCGGCGAGCGGGGCGGGCTGGAGGAAGCGGTCCGGCATCAGCATGTTGACGCCGGTCATGAAGGTGGCGTGCGGCAGGCCCCAGGCGTTGACGTGGAACTGCGGGACGACCACGAGGGAGGTGTCCTGGTCGGTCAGGCCCATCGACTGGGTCATGTTGACCTGCATGGAGTGCAGGTAGATGGAACGGTGGCTGTAGACCACCCCCTTGGGGTCGCCGGTCGTGCCGGAGGTGTAGCACATGGCGGCGGCCCGGCGTTCGTCCAGCTCGGGCCAGTCGTAGCCGGTCGGCCGGCCCGCGAGGAGTTCCTCGTACTCGTGCACCCGGGCGGTGGCGCCCTGGAGCGGGGCGCGGTCGCCGGGCCCGGACACGACGATGTGCTCGACGGTGGGCAGCTTGGGCAGCAGCGGCGCGAGCAGCGGGATCAGCGAGCCGTTGACGAGGACGACCTTGTCGGCCGCGTGGTTGACGATCCACACCAACTGTTCGGCCGGCAGGCGCAGGTTGAGCGTGTGCAGCACCGCGCCCATGGAGGGGATCGCGAAGTACGCCTCGACGTGCTCGGCGTTGTTCCACATGAGCGTGGCGACCCGGTCGTCGCCGGTCACGCCCAGCTCGTCCCGCAGGGCGTGCGCCAACTGGGCGGCGCGGGACCCGATCTCGGCGAAGGTGCGCCGGTGGGGCTCGGGTTCCCCGGTCCAGGTGGTCACCCGCGACGAGCCGTGGACCGTCGACCCGTGGGTCAGGATCCTCGAGATCAGCAGCGGTACGTCCTGCATGGTGGCCAGCACGGCGTTCCTCCCGGGCGACGTTGCCTACGCGGTGGTAGGGGGGTGCGCTGATTCTGCGCACATACCGCGCGGTATGTCACTAGGGGTGTGCCACTGAGGGGAGGAAAATCCCGGCCGGCGGGGGAGGAGGAGCGCGGCCAGGGCCTGTCCGGCAGGACCTAGCGGGCCAGTTCCAGTTCGGGGTCCTCACGCAGCTTGCCCAGCGCGCGCGACACGGCCGACTTCACCGTGCCCACCGACACGCCGAGCAGCTCGGCGGTCTGAACCTCGCTGAGGTCCTCGTAGTACCGCAGGACCACCATCGCCCGCTGACGGGCCGGCAGCCGCAGGATGGCCCGCCACATGGCGTCGCGCAGCGCCTGCCGCTCGGCCGGGTCGTCGCCGCCCGGCGTGGGCTCCGGCTCGGGCAGCTCGTCGCAGGAGAACTCGTCCACCCTGCGCTTGCGCCACTGCGAGGTCCGGGTGTTCAGCAGCGCCCGGCGCACATAGCCGTCGAGCGCCCGCTGGTCCTCGATCCGCTCCCAGGCCACGTAGGTCTTGGCGAGCGCGGTCTGCAGCAGGTCCTCGGCATCGCTCGGGTTCGCGGTCAGCGAGCGCGCGGTGCGCAGCAGGACCGGCCGGCGGGCCCGCACGTACGACGCGAACGACGGGTAGGCGGGAGTCTGCCGCCCGGGTGCGGCGGCGGCCGAGGCGCTGGTGCAGACGGGTGTGGTCATGGCTCCACGCTAGGAGCGGGTCCGGTCCGGCGGATCGGCCGGAGGTCCCGAAGGCGAGTCCCCCTCAGGTTGTAGGGGTGGGGCTGCCTCCACCTCCTGAAGGTGGAGTGCGGGTGCGTCCCGTCTGCGGGTACGACCCTGAGGAGGTCAGCCGTCCGCCGCCAGGACCAGCCCGGACGTCGGCACCCCGGTGCCGGCCGTCACCAGGGTGCGGGCCGCGCCCGGGACCTGGTTCACGGCCGTGCCCCGCAGCTGGCGGACCGCCTCCGCGATGTCGTTCATGCCGTGCGGGTACACGGCCGGACCCCGGCACCGGACACCGCCGAGGCGGCGCCGCCGGCGGGACATCGGAAAACGCCGACGCGGCGGCACCGAAGCACCGCCGCGCCGACGTGTTGCGACCCTGAAGCACACCCCGCGAGCGCCCTCCTCAGGAGGACCCCCGCCCCCGGCTCACCAGAGCTGGGTGAAGTTGACGTGGATGTTCTCGTTGCTCTGCCGGATGGCCGTGAACGCGGATCCGTTGACCTGGGCGGTGTTGCTCTGGTTCGACGCGCCGGAGCCGGCCGCGTTCTGGTTGGTGGTGGACGAGTTGCCGTTGTTGTCGTCGCCGACCCCGCTGCCGAGGACGGCCGCCACACCCGAGTTCGATCCGTCGTCCGCGAGGGCGCCGTTGTCCGCCGTCGCGACGCCGGCGAAGAGGGCGGCTGCGAGCGGGAGGGCGGAGACGGCGGCGAGAACGCGGGCGGTACGGATGCTTGCCATGTGTTCCTCCAGAACCAAGCACTCTGCGGCCCCTGGGGCCGCTGGTATGTGAACTACGGCTGCTGTCAAGGCAGTTGGCCGACCGCCTTGACTGTCGTGGACGACGTCGCGCCTCCAGAGTTGCCCACCGCATCCCCGGCGAACCATCCTGGAAGCCGCGATTCGCACGCAAGCGTGATGACAAGTCGATAAACCCCCATCGCCCCCTTTGGCCGCATCAGTCACCGGGGCGACCCGGCAGGGAGCACCGCCGCCTCAAGCACCCCAAGGGACGAATCGTTCCGGCACCCTTCCGCCGACATCCACCCCGTACCGGCGCGGCACCGCGACCCGCTCTTCCCATTTTCGAACGCGTGTACGAACATGGATCCATGGCCACCATCGACCGGCAGGCCACGACGCTGGCCCTCGCACACGCTCTGTCAGCCGCCGAACGCGGACTGGCCGTGATCCCCCTGTCCCGGACGAAGCTCCCGGCCCTGCGCTCCCCGCACCGCGCCGACCCGAGCCCGGCGGAGCGGCCCTGCCACGGCGAGTGCGGCCGCTTCGGCCACGGCGTGTACGACGCCTCCACCGACCCCGTCCGCATCCGCGAGCTCTTCGCCGCCGCGCCCTGGGCCACCGGCTACGGCATCGCCTGCGGGCTCCCCCCGTACCACCTGATCGGCGTCGACCTGGACACCAAGTCCGGCACGGACTCCACGGCCGCCCTGCGCGAACTGGCCCTGCGGCATCTGTTCCCGATCCCGGAGACGGTCGTCGTCCTCACCCCGAGCGGTGGCCGCCACCTGTGGCTGACCGGCCCGTCCGACACCGTCGTACCGAACTCGGCCGGCCGGCTCGCCCCCGGCATCGACATCCGGGGTGCCGGCGGCTACCTCGTCGGCCCCGGCTCCCGCACCGACCACGGCGTCTACACCGCCGCACCCGGCACCGCCGGCCTCGCCCCCGCCCCCTGCCCGCCGTCCCTCCTCCGCTTGCTGCTCCCCCCGCCCCGCCTGCCGCACCCCACCCGCCCGGCGGCGGACGGCCACGGACAGGGGCTCGTCCAGTTCGTGCTCGCCGCGCACGAGGGGCAGCGCAACACCCGGCTGTTCTGGGCGGCCTGCCGCGCCTACGAGAACGGCATCGGGCCCGCCCTGGCGGACCCGCTCGTGGCCGCCGCCCGCGACACCGGGCTGACCGAGCGCGAGGCCCGCGCCACCATCGCGTCGGCGGCCCGGCTGACCGGGCACCGGCCGTGAGACGGGCGGTCACGTCAGGCTAGGCGAGCACCGGCCAGAGGCAGACCACTCCCGCGACGCACCCCGTGGCCGACCACGCCATCCAGTACAGGGAGAAGGAGTTCAGAGGAACCTTGGCCCAGGGCTTGCGCTCCTGTTCCGCGATGTCGGACGCCACCCGTTTCGCCACCGGCACCAGCATGACGACGAACATCACCAGGGCGCAGCTGTAGAAGTACAGGGTGTGCGAGACGGAATAGCCCTTCACCGCGGCGTTGGGCAGCAGGAACACCCAGCCGGCCAGCGGGGCGACCAGCATGCGCCGCTTCGCCTTGGGCGTCGGCATGCACCAGTACATCGCGACCGCGTAGACGGCGGTGACGCAGGCCGCGATGAGCCACCAGTCGCCCGTGGTCAGCTGAACGTGCATGATCGCGGCTCCTCCTCGGCACGACGGCCCCTGACCGGTTCACCCGGTCAGGGGCCGTTCACCTGCGCGGTGGGTGTGGGATTTGAACCCACGGTGACTCGCGCCACGACGGTTTTCAAGACCGTTCCCTTAGGCCGCTCGGGCAACCCACCTCGCACGCCCACCAGGGGCGGAGCGGGTACAGCGTACCGGGCGCGGGCCGGGGTGTGGGGGCACGGCCCCCTCGGGTCAGTTGTCGCCCACCCGGGAACCCAACGTCAGTTCCACCGTGTGCTCCTGGCCGCCCCGCTTGTAGGTGACCGTCACCTTGTCGCCCGGCTTGTGCGTCCAGATCTCGCCGATCAGGGTAGGCCCGCTGTCGATCACGTGGTCGTCGAGCTTGGTGATGACGTCACCGGGCTTGAGGCCGGCCTTGTCCGCGGGGCCGCCCGACTCGACCGCGGCGGAGCCGCCCGTGCCCTGGTCGGTGATCTGCGCCCCGTCGCCGGAGTCCTGGAGGGAGACGGACGCGCCGATGCGCGCGTACACCGGCTTGCCGGTCTTGATCAGCTGCTGGGCGACGTACTTGGCCTGGTTGATCGGGATGGCGAAGCCCAGGCCGATCGAGCCGGACTGGCCGGTGCCGAAGCCGCCGCTGCCGGTGGACTGGATCGCGGAGTTGATGCCGATGACCGCGCCGGACGCGTCCAGCAGCGGGCCGCCGGAGTTGCCGGGGTTGATGGACGCGTCGGTCTGCAGGGCGCTCATGTACGACGCCTTGCTGGTGGAGTTGCCGTCACTGGAGGCCACCGGGCGGTTCTTGGCGCTGATGATGCCGGTGGTGACCGTGTTGGACAGGCCGAAGGGGGCGCCGATGGCGATGGTCTCGTCGCCGACGGCCACCTTGTCGGAGTCGCCGAGGGCGAGCGGCTTGAGGTCGGAGGGGGCGTTCTTGAGCTTGATGACCGCGACGTCGTAGCCCTGCGCGTGGCCGACGATCTCGGCGTCGTACTTCTTGCCGCTCGGGAAGGTGGCCGTCAGCTTGCCGCCGTCCACCGCGTCCGCCACCACGTGGTTGTTGGTGATGATGTGGCCCTGGGTGTCGAAGACGAATCCGGTGCCCGTGCCGCCCTCGCCGTTGGTGCTCTCCGCCTCGATGGTCACCGTGCTGGGCAGCGCCTTGGCGGCCACGTTCGCGATCGTCCCGGGCGCGCGCTTGACCTGCGCGGCGCCGCTGTCGGACGCGGAGACGGTGGTGGAGCCGCTGTCATCGCGGTCCTTGGCCAGGGTGTAGCCGAGGCCGCCGCCCAGGCCGCCCGCCACCAGCGCGGCCACCAGGACCGCCGCCACCAGCCCGCCGCGTCCGCTGCGCGGCTTGGGGGCGGGCTGCTGGTACGTGCTTCCCCAGCCGGTGCCCGCGCCCGCGGCGCCGCCGTCCGCGTAGGCCGGGGT
>NZ_JBEXKG010000217.1:0-9929 GCF_040609555.1 Streptomyces sp. NPDC004658 | reverse complement strand
GCGGCGAGCGCCACGGGCGCGGCCGGGGCCACGGACGCGAAGGGTACGGCGGCGGTCCGCGGCGGCACGGTCGGCGCGGCCGGTTCGGCCTGCGAACTGCCCGTGCGCTTCGACGTCGCCAAGGACTGGAAGGCCAAGTCCATCGACGCCGGCGAGGAGTCGGCCAAGGCCTCGAAGGGCGAGGACGGCGACCTCGGCGGGGCGCTCGCCGACGCCTTCCTCCGGCAGGGCCCGGTCACGGCCGCCTGTGAGATCGACGCCAAGCCGGCCGGCAACATCGGCTTCCTGCGCGTGTGGACGGGCGAGCCCGGCGGCGCGGACGCGGACGGAGTGCTGCGCGCGTTCGTCGCTGCCGAGGACAACGTCAGCAAGGCGAGGTACCACTCCTTCAGGACCGGCGGCGGCGTCTCCGCGGTGGAGGTGGAGTACCTCTACACGAGCAAGCTCCTGGACGAGACGAAGAAGGAGAGCGCCTTCGCCGTCAGCACGCCCGACGGCCCGGTCGTCCTGCACCTCGGGGGCATGGACACCCAGGAGCACGAGGAGATGCGGCCCGCGTACGACCTCGCCAAGCAGACGCTCCGGCTCGGCTGAGGACCGCCGCTCATCCACGGGCCGTCGTGCGGCCCAGGTAGGTGAGGGGGCCCGCGTCGGCGACGGGGATCTCGTGGAAGCCGACCCGGTCGTAGAAGGCGCGGGCGGCGGTGTTGGCGGTGACCATGCCGAGGTGGACCGCCCGGACGCCCTGGCCGCGCAGGGCGTCCAGGAAGGTGTGCAGCAAGCGGCGGCCGTGGCCCCGTCCCTGCCAGGGCGGCAGCAGGTCGATGTGCAGATGGGCGGGGTGGGCGGCGAGTTCGGGGACGAGCATCCGCTCCGGGTGGTGCAGGAGGCGGATCATCTCCTCCGTGGGCGTGCGGGGCGGCGCGGTGGGCTCCGGGTAGCGGTCGGCCAGCCGGGGGATCCAGCTCTCGCGGAAGTCCCGTACGAAGCGTTCGGTGTCCGCCGTACCGACGATGTATCCCACGGCCCGGCCCGTGCCGTCGTCCAGCACGAAGGCGAGGTCCGGGTCGAAGTGGCAGTACGGCTCGGCGAAGAGCGACGGCATCAGGCGCTGGTCGGGGTAGAGGGCCCGGGAGTCGCCGCCGTTGTGCGCGGTGCGGACGCAGACGTCGGCCACGGCGTCGCGGTCGGCGGGACGGTAGGGGCGGATCAGCGGGCTCGGCTCGAGGGACGGCATGGCCCCATCCTCACCTCCTTGGGAGCGCTCCCACAAGGGGTGGGAGGCGCACGGCGGCGACCACCCGAGGGTGGCCGCCGCCGGGGGCGGTCCGTGGTCAGTAGCGCATGCGCCTGGCACGCAGCAGCATGAACAGGCCCGACATCGCGAGCAGCGTGCCGATGGCCGCGGGCCACAGATGGGCGCCCGTCTCCGCCAGACCGCCCTGGCTCGCCTGGGGTTCGGTCCGCGCGGCCGGCGGTGAGTAGGCGGCGGCGGTGGCGGCCGGGACCGGTGCGGTGGTGGCCGGGGCCGGAGCAGTGGCGGACGAGGCCGGAGCAGTGGCGGACGAGGCCGGTGCCGCAGCCGAACGCGCCGGCGTGGACCGGGGTGCGGCGGACACGGCGGGTGCCGCCTTGTCGTCCGTGTCGTGCTTGGTGGTGCGGGCGGGCGACGTCGTCGCGTCGTGCCGGGGCGCCCCACCGGTTCGGGACACCGACGGCGCGGGCGGGGAGGTGACGCTTCCGCCGTTCTCCTCGGTGGAGCCGGCACCCGGCGCCGCCGTGGCACCGGCGCTCGCCGTGGGCGTGGGCGTCGGCGTCGTGGCGGAGCCGTCATCGGCCGAGGCACCGCAGGTGCGGCCGGAGTTGATGCAGTCGACCATCTCGCGCATCAGGTTCTCGCTGAAGACGTTGATGAAGTCGCCGTGGTCGGTGACGGGCTTGTGCAGCTGCTCGGGGAAGGAGTCCACCGCGAACAGCGGGACCGTACGGCCGCCGTCCGCGAGGCTCGGCGCGTCGACGTCGTACACGATGCGCTGCACCAGTTGCGGAATGGGCTGGAAGCCCGCCGGGCAGGAGCCGTCGGCGTCCGTGAAGGCCACGTGGGTGCGGTGGTTGGCGCTGTCGATGTTGCGGCCGTCCCAGCAGCTCTGGAAGCGGAAGGTGCGCACCACGTCGCTCCCCTGCGGGCACAGCGGGTACTTGTCCTTCAGCTGCCGGTCCTCGTAACCGGTGCAGCTCCAGGACGCGTTGGCGTTGCCGGGGCCGTTGACGAAGGCCTTGGCGTCGCCCGTGATGATGCGCAGCAGGCGCGGCATGGCGGTGACCTTGCCACGGGGGTTTCCGACGAAGGTCAGCGCGACCTCCTTGGGCGTCACGATCCGGCCCGCGTTGCCCTCGGTGCCGCCGCCCGGTGCTCCGGCGTCCCGCTCCTGGGTGCCGTTCTGCAGGCGCAGCACGGGCCAGTAGTACGACGACTTGTCGCCCTGGTCCGCGCAGCTCGTACCGGCCCTGGCCAGGTCCTCGTCGCTCGCGAAGGCGGTGTTGCCCTGGTTGCCGACGTAGTCGTGGAAGTGGTGGGCGCCGTTGGAGACGCCCGGGGCGACGATGACGTTGTCCGAGTTGAACAGGCCGTTCGCGTTGACTCCGCAGTCGGAGGTGAACGTGCCGCGCGAGGCGTCGGCCCGGGGCGGCGGGGCCGGCGCGTCGGGCGTCACGGCGGTGATGTCCGCGTAGTCGGAGACGACGGGCCCGTTGCCGCCCTGACCGGCGCCGCTCTGCCCCTGGCCGCCGCCGCTCTGCCCCTGGCCGCCGCCGTTCTGCCCCTGGGCGTCGCCTCCCTGGTCCGCGCCGGCACCGTCCTGCCCCTGGCCGGTGCCGCCCTGCCGGCCGTCGTCGCCCCCGGTGCCGGTGGGGGCCTGGCCGTCGTCACCGGGGCGCAGGGTGCAGACGGCCAGGTCGTCCAGGCCCTGCGGGCGTTCCCCCGCACGGCCCAGGGCGTCGGAGATCCGCCCGATGGACTGCGACCGCTTCTCCTCCAGCGGCTTCATGATCGTCTCCTCGGTGGAGCCGTCGTCCTGGCCGCCGGCCCGCGCCGCCTGCTGCACCTGCTGGTACGCCGCCGCGATCTGCTGGTCCAGCGCGGCGAGTTCGCGGTCGACGTCGGCACGGGCCGCGTCCGGCACGTCCGTGAGCCGGCTGCCGACGTCCGGGCAGTCGATGGTCGCCATGCCCGAGGACAGGACGCGTGCGGAGGCGTCCGTACCGGATCCGTCGCCCCAGCCCTCGGTGGCCGAGGCGTACACGTTCGCCCCGACGAGTCCGGCGCCGCCGAGCATCAGGGCCACCGCGGCGAGAGTCGCGCGTCGTGCGCCGGTCGGGCGTCTGCGCCTGTTGCGTACCAAGGTCGTCCCCTGTGTGTGATCGCCGGTGGTCGGACCGCCGGTGGGTGTGGCCGGCGGCCGGGCATGGAGTTCCCCGGCTTCATACGGCGGGCGGAGCCACCGTGTTCAACAGAATCGCGAATTCACCGGGACCTCACAGGAAACCATGGTGGCCGCCCCTTCCCCGTCGAACGTCGTCGCGAACATCACGAATATGTATCGGACATTTCACACCTCAACCTTCACACGAGGTACACACGTTGGCTAGGTTGACGCGAGGCCGCCGCCCGGCTCTGCCCCGGCGAGCCGCCCAACTGCCCTGCTGGGCAAGGAAGGAGCACGTCTTCCATGGCGCCGGAGAGCCGCGACGAGGTGCGACAGCGGATCGCATCCCTCTACGACCGGGCGGAGAACGACACCGGTAACTTCAACGCGACCCGGGCCATGGCCGCCCGGTCCCGTTCACGCGGCGTCCCGCTGGCCAAGCGGTCGGGCCGGCGTGCGGATCCGGCCCTGGACGAGATCGCCCGGCAGTGGTTCGACGCGGCCCGCGCCGATCTCGGCCCGACCGTCCCCGCGGTCCTGCCCGCCGACCGGCTGCCCGACGGGCCCCCGGCACCGGCGCGTTCGCGCGAGGGGATGGAGGAGCTTCCGCTTCCCGGGAGCGAGCGGGGAGTTCGCGCCCTGCCGGGCGGCGGCAGTGACCCCCTCGGCCTGCCCGGTCCCCCGGCCGGGGGCAGGGAGCTCCGCGCTCTGCCGGGCGGTGAACGGCCGGCACTGGAGACGGGCGGCCTGCCCGGACAGCGGTCGGCGCTGGCACGCGGCACCGGCCACGCGGTGGCCGAACTGACGGCGGCCCCGGCGACCGACGCACCGAGCGGCTCCCTGCCGGCCGTTCCCTCCGAGGCGGGGTGGCCGCAGACGGGGGCCTTGCAGACGGGGGCCTTGCAGACAGGGACTTCGCAGACGGGGTCTTGGCAGACCGGGGCTGTGCAGACCGGGGCCTCGCAGAGCGGGTCTTGGCAGACCGGCGCTGTGCAGACTGAGGCTCCGCAGACGGGGTCCTGGCAGACCGGGGCCTCGCAGAGCGGGTCTTGGCAGACCGGCGCTGTGCAGACTGAGGCTCCGCAGACGGGATCCTGGCAGACCGGGACCCTGCAGACCGAGGCCACGCACACAGGACCCTGGCAGACCGGGACCCTGCAGACCGAGGCCACGCACACAGGGCCCTGGCAGACCGGGACCCTGCAGACCGAGGCCGTACCGGCTCTGGAGACCGGCCGAGGGGCACTGGCCGATGCCGGGAGCAGCGGGGAACTGCCGGTCCAGTCGGTGGGGTTGCGCGACGGGACGGCAGACACGGCCGGCTGGGCCACGGCAGGACCGTCGAGCCCCGCCGTCCTGCCGGTCGCCGCGCAGCCCGGCGTGCAGCGCACCGCCGCTCACCTGCCCCGGGCCCTCCCCGGCTCCGCCGGTTTCGGTCGCCTGTCCCCCAGCGCCTCCAAGGCCGGCGCCCGGCGCCGGCTCGACACGGCACGCGACCTGCTGTCCCGGCGCACCGCCCGACCCGTCTCGCCGGGCAGCGCCGTTCAGTTGGCACCGGTGCCGCCCGACCTGCCGACCGGGGCCCAGCAGTTGACGCAACCCGCCGTGACCTCGACGCGCCAGTGGCGGCAGCGGGGTGCGGAACCCGTTCTGCCGGCAGCGCCGACGGCAGGCGCTTTGCCGGCCGGCATCACCGCACCGATGACCGACACCGGTTCCCTGTCGCTTCCTCTGCCCGCACCAGCGCCCACACCCGCTGCCGCCCCCGCTGGGGCCACCCCCGCTCCCGCCCCGGTCGAGCCGCCCCGCGCCCTGCGCGCCGCGAAGGCCATCGCGTTCGCCCGGGCGCAGCTCGGGAAGCCGTGCGTGTGGGGTGCGACGGGGCCGGACTCCTACGACTGCTCCAGCCTCACCCAGGCCGCGTGGAAGGCGGCCGGTGTCATGCTGCCGCGCGCCGCGCACGAGCAGGCGCTGGCCGGAGCGCCGCTCACGACGGCCGGGCTCGAACCGGGCGACCTCGTCCTCTTCTTCGAGGACGACCGGCACGTGGGCCTGTACACCGGCGACGGAATGATGGTCCACGCCCCCGGACCGGGGTCGTCCATCCGTGAGGAGTCGATCTACGGCGCCGGGGAGGCGGCGATCCACCGGATCGTCCGGCCGGCCTGACAGGAACCGGCCTCGGCCACGGCCGCGGGGGGCGCCCTACCGGTCCCCGCGGCGCTGCCCATAAGGCACCACCAGGTCAGGCATAAGATCAGCTTATGAGGTCATAGAGCGGACCCGCGTACCGACTTAGGTCTGCCTTAGTTTAGGCTGCGTGATCAAGTCGCCCATTCACGCTCGAAGGGAAACCTGATCATGCCGCGCCCCCTGCGGGTAGCCATCGTCGGAGCCGGCCCCGCCGGGATCTACGCCGCCGACGCCCTGCTCAAGTCCGAGGTGGCCGCCGACCCCGGTGTCTCCATCGACCTCTTCGAGCGGATGCCGGCCCCGTTCGGCCTGATCCGGTACGGCGTCGCGCCCGACCACCCGCGCATCAAGGGCATCATCACCGCCCTGCACCAGGTGCTCGACAAGCCGCAGATCCGCCTGTTCGGCAACGTCGACTACCCGACGGACATCAGCCTGGACGACCTGCGTGCCTTCTACGACGCGGTGATCTTCTCGACGGGTGCGATGGCCGACCGCGAGCTGTCCATACCCGGCATCGACCTGGACGGCTCCTACGGCGCCGCCGACTTCGTCTCCTGGTACGACGGCCACCCGGACGTGCCCCGCACCTGGCCCCTGGAGGCCGAGAAGGTCGCCGTGCTCGGCGTCGGCAACGTCGCCCTGGACGTCGCCCGCATCCTCGCCAAGACCGCCGACGAGCTGCTGCCGACCGAGATCCCGCCGAACGTCTACGACGGTCTGAAGGCCAACAAGGCCGTGGAGATCCACGTCTTCGGCCGCCGTGGCCCGGCGCAGGCGAAGTTCAGCCCGATGGAGCTGCGCGAGCTGGACCACTCCCCGAACATCGAGGTCATCGTCGACCCCGAGGACATCGACTACGACGAGGGCTCGATCGAGACCCGGCGCGGCAACAAGCAGGCCGACATGGTCGCCAAGACGCTGGAGAACTGGGCGATCCGCGATGTCGGCGACCGCCCGCACAAGCTCTTCCTCCACTTCTTCGAGTCGCCGGCCGAGATCCTCGGCGAGGACGGCAAGGTCGTCGGCCTGCGCACCGAGCGCACCGCCCTGGACGGCACCGGAAACGTCAAGGGCACCGGCGAGTTCAAGGACTGGGACGTCACGGCGGTCTACCGCGCGGTCGGCTACCTCTCCGAGAAGCTCCCCAAGCTGCCCTGGGACATCGACTCCGGCACCGTCCCCGACCAGGGCGGCCGGGTGATCGAGGAGGGCGGCACCCACCTGCAGTCCACCTACGTCACCGGCTGGATCCGGCGCGGCCCCGTCGGCCTCATCGGCCACACCAAGGGCGACGCCAACGAGACCGTGGCCAACCTGCTGGACGACTACGCCGGCGGCCGTCTGCACAGCCCCGCCTCGCCCGAACCGGAGGCCGTGGACGCCTTCCTCGCCGAGCGCAACGTCCGCTTCACCACCTGGGAGGGCTGGTACCGGCTGGACGCCGCCGAGCGTGCCCTGGGCGAGCCGCAGGGCCGCGAGCGCGTGAAGATCGTCGAGCGCGAGGACATGCTGCGGGAGAGCGGGGCGTAACCTCCCCCCTTTCCACGGGCCCAGGGGCCGGCAGGGGTGAACGGGGCCCGCCCCTGAGCGGATGGACGGGCGGCCCCCGTTCGCCGGACATTGTGGGCGCCGCGACCGCCGGCCGGGCACGGGTGAACCGCGGCCACCTGATGTGCACCGCGCGCACCCCGGGCGTACGGCGCACACCCCGCGCGCCGGTCGCACCCCCGGGCGACGCGCGGGGCCGGGCCCCCGCCGCCGTGTCGCGCCGCCGAACGGTGATACTGGGAGGCGCACCCGCCCCCATCAGCAGATTGGCTCATGTCGAACTCCGCCGGCGACCGCGCCACCATCCCGCAGACCCTCTGGGCGGCCCGGGGCCGCCACACCGGACCCGCCCCCGAGGACGTCGTCCGCCGCACGCTGCGACGGCACGAGGAGAGCGGGGACATCGACGACTTCACCGAGCCCCCCGCGGCCGAGGACCCGGCCCGGCGGGTCTTCGAGGCCCGCTGGCGGGCCGGCGGCACGGTGACCGTGCGGGCCCGGCTCACCCTCGTACCGGAGGAGGGCCGGCTGCCGGGCCACACGTGGCGGCTGGTCGCGGAGGCGGAGCGTCCGTGGGACGACGCCTGGCCGTCGCCCGCGGCGCTCTTCTGGCCCGAGGACGCCCCGGGCGACGGCGACGACGGCTCCTGGGACCATCACCCCACGGTCGCGGGCCTGCGCTTCCGGCAGGTCAACGCGCTGCCGGAGGACGACAAGGACATGCGGCGCCGGCTGCGGGAGGCGGCCCGGGAGGCATGGTGCGTCCATGTCGTCGTGCACGAGGCGATGACACCCGACGAGCGGGGCCGGCTGCCGCTGGCGCGGCTGCTGCCGCCCGGGCTGCGGCACCGCGTGATCGAGCACCGGGCCGCACCGCAGCAACTGCGCGCCGTCAACTGGGCGTTGAAGGACCTCGGCGTGGAGGTGCCGCGCGGCGGCGCGGTGCTGCTGCCGCCGGACCCGGCGCCGGAGGGGTACGACGGCCGGGAGCACAGTGTGCGCACCGTCTTCCTGGACGGTTCGGAACCGGCCGAACTCATCGCGGTGCTGCGGCACTTCGTCGCCCTGCCCCGGCCGCTGCCGCAGGACGCCGAGGAGGCGCTGACGGACCTGCGGGAGAACTGGACCCTGATGACCCTTCAGGAGGAGCTGGAGCGGGAGCGGCGGCTGGTCGCCATGTACGCCGAGGCGCTGGAGGCGATGACGAAGTCCCGCGATCTGTACAAGCAGGCCGCGGAGCAGGCGCTGGAGGCCCTGGCGGCGTACCGGGACGTCCCCGTGCCCACGCTCCCCCAGCAGCGGCCCGCCGCCCGCACACCGGGCGCGCTCCAGCAGCTGACACGGACGTTCGAACGGCTGAGGCTGACGGCCAAGGGCAGGCAGCAGGGGTCCGCCACCGCTCCCTCATCGAACGGCACGGTTCGGGAGGACGACGGCCCTGAGGACGCGGGGGCCGGCAGCGACGCGGGCGACCGTTCGTCGTAGGGGTTCGTCGGGTACACGCACGGTCGTACCGTTCGCAGCTGCCCCCCAGTCGGAGAAGGAGCCGGAATGGACACGCCCACGACGCTGCTGGTGATCGCCGCCGTCGTCGCGGCGGTGCTGCTCGCGGTCGCGGTCCGGCTGCTGGTGCGGCTGGTGCGGGCGCGGCGGACACTGCGGCGGGCGGGGCTGCCGACGGGGCCCCGGTGGGTCTTCTGGGGCGCGGTCGCGTATCTGGTGCTGCCCACCGACCTGCTGCCCGACCCGGTCTACCTGGACGACATCGGCGTCCTGCTCCTCGCCCTGCGCAGTCTGCGCGCCGCCCGGCCGCTGCCGCCCGGGACGACCGAGCCCTGACCGGCCGGGCGCGGTATGCCGCACCATGGGGCGATGCAGCCCGTGTTCACCGGCATACCCGGTGCCCCGACGGCCCCCGGCGTGGCCGTGGTCGTCGACGTGATGCGCGCCTTCACCGTGGCCGCCTGGGCGTTCCGGCGCGGCGCCGAGCGGATCGTCTTCGCCCGCACGCGGCAGGAGGCGCTGGCGCTGAAGGACCGTCATCCTGACTGGCTCGCCTGCCAGGACGGACCGCCCATGCCAGGGTTCGACCTGGTCAACTCGCCCGCCCGGTTGCGTGCGCTCGACCTGCGCGGCCGTACGGTCGTCCAGAAGACCACCGCCGGGACGGCCGGGGCGTTGGCCGTGGCGGACGCCGGACTGCTGCTGTGCGCGAGCTTCGCGGTGGCCGGGGCGACCGCCGAGGCGCTGCGACGGGTACGGGCGGGGGCGGTGACCTTCGTGGTCACCGGGGACGGCGGCCGGGCCGAGGAGGATCTGGCCTGCGCACAGTACATCGCGGAACGCGTCCGGAGGGGCGACGCCGATCCGGGCCCCTACCTGGCGCGGGCCCGGCGCTCCAGCGGCGCCGTACGGCTGGCCGACGGAGTGCGGCGCGGGTGGGCCGGTGTCGATCCGGACGACCTGGCCGTGTGCCTGGAGACGGACACGTTCCCGTCGGCCATGGCCGCCGCCCGGGAGGACGGCCACCTGGTGCTGCGCCCCTGGGCGCCCTCCGAGCGCGCGCTCAGCCCGCGTCGTCCCGCTGGGCCTTGCCCATGGTCAGGGCCGTGAGCAGGACCGCCAGTGCGCCGAATGCCGCCGCCGCGGCCGTCGGGCCGGCCAGCCAGGGCGGTGCCAGGGTGGCCGCCTGTAGCCGGGCCGGATCCGGCAGGTGAAACCGTCCGCCGAGCACATGGCCGGCGGCGAGCACCGCCGTGG
>NZ_JBEXKG010000216.1:0-10092 GCF_040609555.1 Streptomyces sp. NPDC004658 | reverse complement strand
GCCGGCGCCGCACGGCCGTGACCACGGCCGGCCGGGTGCGCTCCGGGCACGGCACCGCCCGCGGCGACGAGGTGGTGGAGCCCTCCCCGTTCAGCGAGCGCCCCTTCCTCGTCTTCGCCGCCGGCAACGCCGTCAACAACGTCGGCGAGGCCCTGTACGCGACCGCGCTGCCGCTGCTGGCGTACCGGCTGACCGGCTCGCTGACGGTGATGGCGTGGCTGGCCGCCGCCGTGCCGATCAGCATGCTCCTCGCCCCCTGGTTCGGCTCGGTGGCCGACCGGAGCGGCACGTCCGGCCTCGTCCTGTACGGGCTGCTTGCGCAGGCGTCGGCGGCCCTGGCGATGAACCTGCTGCTGTGGAGGGGCCATCCGCAGACCTGGACGCTGTTCGTGTGCGCCCTGGTGGTGGCGGCCGGCGGGGTCGCCTACCGGACCGGCTGGATGACGGACGTACCCGTGATGTTCCCGCGCTGCCCCGCGCGGGCCCGCGGCACCCTCAACAGCCTGTTCCTCGCCACCACCCTGGCCGGACCGGTCCTGGTCGCCGCGACCCTGCCGTGGCTCGGCTACCTGGGTGTGCTGTGGCTGAACCTGCCGACGTTCTTCGCGCCGCTGGCGGTGTGGGGGGCGGGCGTGCGTCCACCGCGCCGCGCCGCCGCCGGCGTCCGGCGGCATGAACCGGCGCGGCTGCGCAAGGTCTGGCACGACGTCACCGCCGACCGGCGCATCGCCGTCACGCTCGTCCTGCAGATGGTGCTGGAAGCCGTTTGCGGCACCGGCCTGACGTCCCTGGTCCTCTTCGAACTGCGCCACTCCTGGCGGCTGTCCGGGCAGCAGGCCGGCTGGGTCGTCGCCGCCGTCAACCTGAGCCTGCTGACCGGCAACCTGCTCGTCTCGCAGCGCCGACGGCTGCGCCCCAGAACACTGCTGCCCGTGGCCCTCGCCGCCCGCGCGGTGTCCCTGGCCCTGCTGGCGTTGCCGGTGTGGCCGTTGTTCCTCACCGCACTGGTTCTCGGAGCCGTCGCCCAGGGCGCACTGCTGGCCGCCGTGGTGATGCTGCGGGTGCGCTACCTGCCGCAGGCCGTCATGGGCCGTGCCTCGGGCCTGATGTGGCTGCTGACCGGATCCGCCGCGCTGCTGTCCCCTGTTGTGATCCCCCCGCTCGACCGTGTTGCGGGCCCGCACGCCACGTTCCTGGCGCTCGGCGCCGTCTCGTCGGTGGTGATGGTCCACCTGTACCGCGCCCGCACCGCCTGGACCCCGACGAACCCGGCGACGACCGAGCCGGCCTAGGAGGAGGAAGACATGCCCCATATATCCGGCGACACCCGCACCACTGGCCTCCGGTCCCCCTCCGTGCCCGGGCGGCGGCACCGCGACGGCGCCGGTGACCCGCCGCCGCGGGCGGAGGTGCGCCAGAGCGTGCGTATCCCCCTCTACCCGGCGACTGGAGAGCCGATCACCGCCCAGGTCATGACCTTCCGCGGACTGGTGGACGGGCGTGAGCACCTGGCGCTGCGCCTGGGGAGCGTCCAGGACGGCGTGCCGCTGGTGCGGGTGCACTCCGAGTGCCTGACCGGCGACGTGTTCGGCTCCGCCCGCTGCGACTGCGGCCCCCAGCTGCGCGAGGCCCTGCGCATGATCGACACCGCCGGCGGGCTGCTGCTGTACCTGCGTCAGGAAGGACGCGGCATCGGCCTGTACAACAAGCTCGACGCGTACGGGTTGCAGGACCGCGGCCTGGACACCTACGAGGCCAACCGGGCCCTGGGACTGGGCGAGGACATGCGCGACTACGCGGCGGCCGCGCAGATGCTGCTCGCTCTGGGCCACGAAGAGATCGACCTGCTCACCAACAACCCCAACAAGTGCGAGCAACTGCGCCGTTACGGCATCCGGGTGCGGCGCACCGTCGCCACGGGCGTCTTCGTCAATCCGCACAACACCGGCTACCTGACGGCGAAGGTCGCCCGCACCTCGCACACCATCCGACTGGAGGAGTCAGCGTGATACGCCATCACGGGCCGATCAGCGGCGTCGCGGCCTTCGGCGGCGCGTACGTGGCCACGGCCGGCTACGACAACCAGGTCATCCTGTGGGACGTGGCGGCGCGGGTACCGCTCGCCCGCGCGGTCCACGACCACCTGGCCAACCAGGTCGCCTTCAGCCCCGACGGGACGCTGCTGCTGACCTCGTCGAGCGACTACACCGCCCGGGTGTGGTCGGTGCCCGACCTGAAGCTGCAAGCCGTCCTGAGCGACCACAAGGACGACGTGGAGATGTCCGTCTTCCACCCCACCCGGGACCTGGTCGCCACCGCCTCCCGGGACCACCTGGTGCGGGTGTACGACCTCACGGGCACGCTGGTGGCCCGGTTCGAGGGACACACCGCCGACGTCATCTCCGTCGCCTGGCTGGGGGAGGGCGACGAACTGCTGACCTCCAGCGACGACGGCACCGTCAAGCGCTGGTCCCTGACGGCCGGCGGCATGGTCGCCGAGGTCGACCTCGGCGGTGTGGAGACCGACACCATCGCGATCACCCGGGCCGGCGTGGTGTACGCGGGCAATGACGACGGCGAGATCATCACCATCGCCGACGGCCGCACCGGCAAGGCCCCCGCCCACGAGGCCGGCATCAAGCGACTGGTGTACAACGCGGCCACGGAGTCCCTGGTCAGCCTCAGCTACGACCGCACCCTGCGGGTGTGGGACGCCTCCGACGCGGACGCCGGGCTCCGGCTCACGCACACCGCCGAGTTCCCCGCCGAGGTGTGGGCCCGCTCGTGCGCCTTCCTCGACGACGCCACGCTCGTCTTCGGCACCTTCGGCTCGTCCTACGCCGTGTACCGCGTCACCGACGGCACCTGGGACCTGACGGGAGTGGAGCCCACCGCGTGCGTCAACGCCGTCGTCACCACCGCCGACGGCGCGGTCTGGACGACCGGCGACGCCGGAATCGTATGGGTCGACGGACAGCAGCGCGCCGCCACCGGAAGCCTGTGCAACTTCCTCGTGGAGGTCGGCGACCGCGTCCTGACCGGCGGCCAGCTCGGCCGGGTCTTCGACGCCCGCGACGGCCGCGTCCTGCACCAGCACCGTTCACCGCTGAACTGCGCGGCCACCTTCACCCGCGACGGCGTGCCGCACGTGGTGGTCGGCGCCTACACGGGGGAGGGCCTGGTGTTCGCCGTCCGCGAGGGACAGGACCCCGAGCACGTCGCGACGCTGCCGCTGCACACCAACGCGGTCAAGGGCGTCGCGGTCTCCGGTGACACGCTGTTCGCCGTGTGCGCGGACGCCTCGGTGTCCTGGTTCTCCGTGGAGACGTTCACCGAGACCGGCCGCGTCGACGAGGCCCACGCGCGCATCGCGAACGGCTGCGCCCCGCTGCCGGGTGGCCGCTTCGCCAGCGTCAGCCGGGACCTGACCCTGCGGATCTGGGACGGCCGCACCAGCCGCACCGTACCCACGCCGCACGACCACTCCGTCAAGTGCGTCGCCGCCTCCACGGACGGCCGCCTGGTGGCGACGGGATCGTACGCGGGCACGGTGGCCGTGTACGACGTGACCACCGGGGACTGGCCGCACGTATGGCGGCCCACCACGGCGGGCATCTCCAGCCTGCACTACGACGCCGCCCGCGGCCGGTTCCTCGCCTCCTCCTACGACGGCCGGGTCTACCCGCTCCCGCCGCAGCCGGAGCCCGCCCCATGACCACGGCCGACACCCTCGCGGTCAACCCCAACGAGCTGGACGACCGCACGGCGATGGGGCTGCCCGCGGCCTTCACCGACCGCGTCGACCAGGACCGGCTGCGGCAGCTGACCCGCTCGCTCGCGGGCAAGGACCCGCAGGAGCTGGCCGCGCGGGTGGCCGACCCGGAGGCCTACTGGCTGCTCCGGCTGGCCGCGGGCCAACTCCTCGCCCTGCTGGGCGATCCGCGCATCGATCCGGCGGCACCGGCGATGGAGGACGTCCCGGCAGCCCGGGTGCGGCTGGGCCTGGCGGCCGACCGGGTCGACGCCGTCGCCGCCGCCTGGCGGCACGTGGGCGTCACGCGCGCGTGGATCGCGAAGGAGGCACCGGAGTACGACGCCGACATCGCCGCCTTCCGCATCGCCCGCTACCCCGTCACCAACGAGGAGTACCGGCTGTTCCTGACCGAGAACCCGGAGGCCGGGCTGCCCACCTCCTGGCGCTTCGGCGTGTACCCCGCCCACCTGGCCAACCACCCGGTGTGGAGCGTGTCACCGCAGGACGCCGACGCGTACGCGGCCTGGCTCGCCCGCCGCACCGGGCGGCTCTTCAGGCTGCCGACCGAGGCGGAATGGGAGTACGCGGCCTCGGGCGGTGACGGGCGGGCCTACCCGTGGGGCGAGGAACCCGGCGAGGACCTGGCCAACACCGTGGAGTACGGACCCCTGGCCACCACCCCGGTCGGCATGTACCCGGCAGGACGCAGCCCGTTCGGCGCGTACGACATGGCCGGCAACGTCGAGGAGTACGTCGCCGACGACTACCGCCCCTACCCGGGCGGTCAGTACGTCGACGACGACCTGCACGCGGACACCGACGCCACCTACCGGGTGGCCCGCGGTGGCAGCTTCACCCGCTACGCCGACCTCGCCCGCTGCCGCCGCCGGCACGGCTGGTACCGGCGCGACATCTACGCCATGGGCTTCCGCCTCGCCGAAACGCCGCCCGCCCCGGGCATCGCGGCGGGGTGAGGATCGTGAGCCGCCATCCGTGTCCGGGGCCGCACAGGGCGGCGATCCGCAGGGTGCCGCCGTGACCGGCAGCCGAACGGGAAGAGGGTGAGCGCCGGATGCCTCTGCCGTTACGCCGGGGCGCCGCCCCGCTGGTCGTGACCGGTGATCCGGTGGAGCAGCTGACCGACCCGGCACCGGCCGCGCTCAGACAGCGGCTCGTCGACGCCGTCGCCGCACTCGACGGGGTCCGCACGGGTCCCTCGTACGTCTGCGTACGGGGGACCCGTGCGTTCCATCTCGCGCCGGCCCTCGCCCATGGGCCGGCCGAGGCGTTCCTGGCCGGTTCGGAGTTCGGGCATGTGCATCCGCCGTACGACGGGAGCGTGCACCTGATGCTGCCCGGCCGGTGGGCGCGGTGGGCGGTCGCGGCGGGGTGGGGCGTGACGGTCGTACCGCGCGGTTCGCTGCTGGTCTACGGCCCGCGTGACGATGAGGAGTCGGCCGTCGTCGAACTCCTCATGACACAGGCGTACTTGTTCGCACGCGGGCGGGCGTGCCACCTGCCGCCCTGACTCAGCTGCGGTGGTGGGGCAGAGCCCAGTGCCGGTCGTCGGGGTCGGTTCGGTCCGCCGGCGAGTCGGGGAGGACGCCGTCGGCGTCGGGCATGCCGGCGCCCGCATGGACAGACCGCGGGTAACAGCCCGATTTCGCGGGCTTGGGCCACCGCCTGCGCGGACGGTCGGCTGCTGCGGTGGACGTACGGCCAGGTGATCGATCTCGGCGTCCCTGGCGAATGCCGCCACTGCCCGCAGCCAGGCCGCCTCGGCCTCGCCGTGATGGCTGACGGTGTCCTCCGTGCCGGTGCCGGACCGTGTTCGTCGCGGTCGGACACCAGAGCCAGGGGCCCTGACCTGCCGGGTAACCGGGTGGTATCGGACCGGGATGTCGTCGGGATCAGTCGGTTGCACGGTGGTGGCACATCGAGAACAGGCAGCTGAAAGGAACGTGACATGCGGTGGTTGGGACGTGGAGCGCTGGCCGTGGTCATGGCGGCGGTGATCGGCTGGGTGGGTGCCACGGCGGGATCCGCCGGCGCGCACACCGCCGACGGACGCAGCCTGGTCCTGGCCACCGACATCGGCCCCACTCGCTGACAGCCGTCGCGCCCCGGGCCGGGAGGAGTGTGATGACGGTGCACCAAAAGCGGTTTCCGCTGGTTCTCCTGCCGGGACCGGACACCCCGGTGGCGGAGGTGAGCGGCCTGGCCCGTGCCCTGCCCGCCGCCCTCCGGCTGGTCGTGCTCCACCCCGGCACAGGGGCGTCCACCCGGCCCGGCCCGCCGGAGGCCCTCGCCCGTCAGGCACGCGACGCGGGCGTGTACGGCCCTTTCGCGGTGCACGGCTGGGGGACCGGCGCCCATCTGGGCCTCGCGCTGGCAGGGGTGTTCGAGCGGGCCCTCGGGCACGCCGTCTGCACCACCCTGTTCGTGTCGGACGCGGTCGCCCCCGGTCACACCACGACGTCGCCGGTCCAGGCCGACGTGCGCCGCACGGTCACCGAGAGTCGGCTCGTGGTCTGCACCGACCCGACGTCGGCGCGGTTCGACGAGGCCGGCCTGCAAGCGTGGTGCCGCCACTCCACGTCCGGCACGGAGTTCGTCACGCTGCCGTCGGGCCCGCGGGCGGCCCGTGCGGCAGCCCTGTCCCGGCTGATCGCCGCACGGCTGCTCCCGGCCGCCGACCGCCCGTCCGCGACACGGGCGGCCCGGACGGCGACGGCGCACGTGCCGGGCGGTGACGCCGTGGCCGGCTCCGCGCCCTGACCGCCGCATCCGTCACCGCCCGCCCGCTTCCGGCCGCCGCCCCCTGACGCGTCACACCCAGGGCCCGGCGGCCGGGTCCATTTCCGGCCTCGTGCCCAGCGCCATCGCTGCGGCGTGCTCCTGTGCCGCCAGGACGTGCCCGTCGGCGGCGGTCCCGTCGCCCAGGGCACGCAGCGACTGGGCCAGGCCTTGGTGCGCCCGGACCATCTCCGTGCGCAGCCCGATACCCGTGGCCCGCTCCAGCGCGGCCCGGTGGCGGTCCACGGACCGCCGGTGCTCCCCGCGCGCACCGTCGACCCGGCCCAGCACGTTCTCGGCCGCGGCCTGTCTGGCCTGCGAGCCGTGGCCGCGGGCCAGGTCCAGCGCGTTCACCGCGTGCTCGTGAGCCGTGTCCGGGCGTCCCGACCGCAGTTCCGCCTCGGCCAGGTTGCACAGCACCAGCGAGGTCAGTGCCGGTGCGCGCAGCGGTTCACACAGCGTCCGCGCCCGGTCGAGGCACTCGGCCGCCGCATCGAGCCGCTCCAGGCCGAGATGGGCGAGCGACAGATTGGCCAACGCGGTCGCCTCGATCCCCGCGTCACCTGTGTCGCGGGCCAGTGCGGCGGCCCGCTGCCCGGCCTGCACGGCCTCGGGCAGACGCCCCAGGCGCTCTCTGGCATGGCACAGGTTGGCCAGGGCCTGCGCCTCCTCCCGGGCGGAGCCGAGCGCGCGATGCGCCTCGCTCGCACGCGCCAGGTATCCGACAGCCTCCCGCAGACGTCCGACGCTGGTGCACAGCACGCCGAGCCGGCTCAGGCAGGCCGCCTCGATGCGGGGGTCCTCCAGCGTGGCGGCGATCTCCAGCGCCTCCTCGGACGAGGCGATGCCCTCCTGGAACAGGTCACGCTGCCACTGGGCGACCGCCTGGTTGATCAGCGATACGCACAGCAGCTCCGGATCGCCCTCCTTGCGAGCGCTGTCCACGGCCAGCCGCGCCGTGTGCTCGAAATCGGAGAAGTGGTTCTGGGCATGCAGATGGAAGCCGACGCCGCGACTGAGCCACGCGGCGTGCCGGTACAGGCCGTGCTGGTCGGCGAGATGGACGACCGCCACAACGTTTCGCCACTCCTGGGCGAACCACCGCTGCGCCTCCTCGGGGCTCAGGGCGGGTGCCGCCACCGCCTCGGTCGGCGGAGCGCAGCCGTAGCGCACCCGTCCGGGAAACAGGGCATCACACGCGCGTTCCAGGTCGCTCACCATGCGGGCGGCCAGTCGCCGCACCGCGGCTGAGCGCTGTGGGGCGTCG
Source organism: Streptomyces sp. NPDC004658 (assembly GCF_040609555.1). Taxonomy (NCBI): domain Bacteria; kingdom Bacillati; phylum Actinomycetota; class Actinomycetes; order Kitasatosporales; family Streptomycetaceae; genus Streptomyces; species Streptomyces sp. NPDC004658. Next base: position 2,275 of record NZ_JBEXKG010000216.1, on the reverse strand, counting down.
TCGGTCGGCAGAGTACGGGCGAAGCTGTGCACCAGGTCGTGGAAGGAGTACCGGCCGAACTCGAACTCCTGCAGCATATGCACGTCCAGCAAGTACTCCAGGACCCGCTCGGCGCTGTGCGAATCGGTGTCCAAGAGGGCGGCGGCGACCGGAACCGCGAAGTCGACTCCAGGATATAGGCTCAACAGCCGGAAATGGGCACGGTGTTCGGGTTTCATGGCGTCGTACGACATCCGCAGTGCCGTCGCGACGCTGCGGTCCCCGGACTCCAGCTCCCCTATGATGCGCCCGTCGTCGCCGAGCCGCTCGGTCAGATGGCGCAGCGTCCAGTGTGGACGCTTGCGCAGGCGGGCGGCGGACACCCGCAGGGCGAGCGGAAGCCGGCCGCACAACTGGACCAGGTGCGCGGCGGCGTCCGGTTCGGCGGCCACCCGGTCCGCGCCGAGGATGCTGCGCACCATCTGGACGCTGTCCTCCTCGGACAGCAGCCCCAGGGAGAGCCCTTCGGCGCCCTCCAGTTCGGGCAGCCGGAGCCGGCTGGTGATCAGGACAAGACTGCCGGGGGAGGCGGGCAGGAGCGGGCGTACCTGTGCCGCGTCGACAACGTTATCCAGGACCAGCAGCAGCCTTCGGCGGGCGCTGGTGACCCGCCACAGTGCGACGCGGCTGAGCACGTCGTCGGGCACGGACTTGCCGGGCACCCCCATCGCCCGCAGCAGTACGCCGAGCGCCGTCCCCGGGGAGAGGGGTTCCTCCCCGGGGGTGAAGCCGCGGAGGTCGACGTACAGCTGCCCGTCGGGATAGGTGTCGGCGAGACGGTGTGCCGCGTGCACGACCAGGGCCGTCTTGCCGATTCCACCCATTCCGTCAACGAGCAGGATGTGCGGGCTGGTACGGCCGCCGGTGGGAGATGGTGCGGTGACGAGTCGCTGTATCTCCTCGTGACGGCCGGTGAAGTCCGCGAGGTCGTACGGCAGCGTGCAGGGGGCGGCCCCGGTGACGGCGAACGGCGGCTCGGCGGTGTCGCGGGCGAGCGGTGGGGCGTCCAGTTCCGGGTCGGCGCGCAGAATCTGCTCGTACAGGGCAGCCAGTTTGGGACCGGGCATGATGCCGAGTTCCTCCGCCAGCGAGGTGCGCAGCCGCGTGTACTCCTCCAGCGCCTCCGCCTGCCGTCCGGCGCGGTAGAGGGCGAGCAGCAGGTGGCCGCGCAGCACCTCCCGGTAGGGGTGCGCGGTGACGGCCTCGCGCAGTTCGCCGATGAGTCCGCTCGCCTCACCGAGGCCGAGGCGCAGTTCGAAGCACTGCTCGGTGGCGGTCAGGCGCCTCTCTTCCCACGCGGCCGCGGAGGTGTCGATGAGGGAGCCTCCCGTGCCGCCGAGGATGGGTCCACGCCAGGCGTCCAGTCCGGCTTTCAACTGCATGACAGCGTTTTCAAGAAGGCCTTCGGCGCGGGCTTCGTGCGCGCGCCGCATCCGGATGTCGAACATCTGCAGATCCAACTGGCCGTCCTCGAGCATCACGCGGTAGCCCGGCGGTGCGGTGACGATGAACTCGTGCCCGGACGGTAACCGCCGGCGTAGTTCGGCGATCGCCTTGCGGACCTGGTGGACCGCCGTGGACGGCGGCTCCTCCTCCCAGACCGCCTCGATCAGCCGCGAGACGGGAACGATCCGTCCCGCCTCTAGCAGCAGCATGGCGAGTACGCGTTCGTTGATAGGGCCGCCAGGCCTGATCCGCCGGTCTCCCGCCCAGATCTCGAGGGGGCCGAGTATGTGGAAGCGCACATGAGGGGTGGAGTGCATGGCCGGTGCTCCAACTCGCGGTAGTGCCACTGATTCCCCCGCAGACCAGGTACCTCATACGTCCGAACTAATAAACCGTTAAACATGCTTACCTTTCCACGCCCCCGCCTCGGCCATGCGCCCGAAACCGGGCGGGGCGCATCTTGGGGGATGACCTGGATCGGGGACCAACCGCCCCGCGTACGGACGTTGGGCCGGGTCCGACCTCCGATCAGCGGGCCGCCTCCGACCGGTCGAGCCGTAACGGTGCGTCGGTGCGGGCGACGAGGCGGTCGCTACCGCGATCGGCGTGCACCTGCCAACCGTGCATCGCCGCGCCCCTTGCTTCGCCACCGACCAGCTGTGGGCGATCGCTCCCGGCCGACCCTTCCCAGCCGCCGCGCGGCTGCGCTGGAGCGGCCCTGATCCGCTGCCGCCCCCGCCTGCCCGCCGTCCCGGAGCTCGGGCCGCCGGCCGTCCCCCGTCCTACGGCC
>NZ_JBEXKG010000215.1:0-10160 GCF_040609555.1 Streptomyces sp. NPDC004658 | reverse complement strand
GGGTCCGGCCAGGCGGCGGCGCCGTTGAACGCGATCGTCGCCGCCGTCAGCAGCCACGCCGTCTGGCGCAGCAGCGGGAAGGGGATGCGGATCCAGGTCAGCAGCAGGTCCAGGGCGAGGAGGACACAGATGCCTGCGTCGATGCCCACCGGGAACACATAGGAGAAGTTCCCGAAGCCCTTCTTGATGGCCAGCTCACGGACGGCCGCGTACGAACCGGCGAAGCCGATGCCGGCGATGATCAACGCGCCGGTCACGACCACGCCGATGAGCACGCGGTGCATCCGAGTCAGCTGCAGTGGCGCGGCCACTCGTACTCCCCTCCCATTGCGTGTTGTTGCGCGCAACAGAGTGGCACACGTGTACGGCGAACGTGGTGCCGGTCGGCCGTCACGGCCTCCGGTCAGCTCTTCTTCGCGGCCGACGCGGACGCGGACGCGCCGGCGGAGGCCGACTTGGAGGGGGACGTGGAAGGCGACTTGGAGGGCGACGCCGACGTGGACGGGGACGCCGGCGAAGTCGCCTTACCGCCCGCCCCGTTGGCCGACGACACCGACGCCACGGCCTCCTTCAGGGCCTTCTCCGCGGCCTTCGTCAGGTCGTCGGCGTCCGGCGTCTTCTCGCCCGCCAGACCGGCCCCGTTGTAGTCGACCGCCACGACGACGTTCTCCACCCGGGCGACGACCGTCTGCTGCTTGAAGAGACCTTCCTTCTTCTTCAGGTCGTAGCGCACCGCCGTCGCCTCCGCGCCCGTGCCGGACAGCGGTATCGCCTTGGTGTTCTTCGCGCCGTCGACCGCCTGCGCGTCCTTCACCTGCCGCGCGTAGTACGTGTGCGCCTGGTCGTCACCGGAGCCGCGCGTGGCGTCCGAGTCGAAACGGAGCAGGGAGACGTTCAGCCAGCGGAACTGGGAGCCCTTCACGCCGTTGTTGTCGAGGCTGTTCCAGGAGCAGGAGGCCCGCGACGACGGCTCGTCCGAGCTGCCCTTCTTGCCGGACTTCGCGCCCTTCGGGACCAGGTCGGCCAGCGTCTTCTTCGACAGCACCGCGCACGCGTCGGGAAGCTTCGCGTACGCTGCCGCCTGCACCGTCGGGGACGCGCTCGCCGACGGCTGCGTGCTGCCGCCCCCCGCCGACTGCGTGCTGCTCTCCCCACCGGACTTCGCCTTGGAGTCACCCGAGTCGGAGGAGCACGCGGCGGTGATCAGAACCGCGGGAACGGCTGCCGCGCAGACAAGAACGCGGCGGAGGCGCTCGGCTCGCTGGTGTCGCTGGGCAAGGTCGTCTCGCTGGGCTGCTCGCTGCATGGTTCCTTCACTCATGACGCTCGGTGTTCGTGCGGGTTCCTGCGGGGCCACGGTACGCGGTGAAGGAGCTGTGCGGTTTCCGTTCACGCCCTTTGCGCGCGGGGGCCGGCGGTACCCGGGAGACCGTCAGCCGCCCAGCGCGTCGTCCAGCCGAGAGGCCAGATTACGGGCCCTGTCCTGCATTTCCTTGCTGTCCGGGACCGTTCCCATGGCCATCGGCTGCTCCTCGTACTGGATGGTGACGATGACGTTGGACGTGCGGAACACCACAGTCACCGTCCGCTGTTCGGCCGTCGAACCGGACGCGCTGAGCCGGTCGTCCAGATACGCCTCGTCACCGAGGTCGGTCAGCGCGCGCGGCTGGAGATCGGTGGGCGTGGCACCGGACGACGCGTCGGCGGACTCGGACGACCCCGAGGAGGAAGGGGAGTTGGAGGAAGAGGACCTCGTCGCGTCGGGGGAGGCCGCACCGCCGGCGGAGCCCTTCGCGGGTGCGGACGAGGACGAGGACGCGGACGCGGTGGGCGACGGCGACGAGGCCGGCGGTGCCGAGGAGGCCGGCGGTGCCGGAAGGTCGGCGGCCGTCTCCTTCTCCAGGAACAGCTTCTGCGCCTGGTCGTCGTCGCTGACCGTGTTGTCGTACGACACCACGCGCTCGAAGTCGACCGACAGGCGGTCCGTGGCGTCGGCCGACTCGACCTTCCAGCGGCAGCCGACCTTGCGATCGGTGTCGTAGGTGAGCGCGGCGTCGCCCTGGTAGGCCTTGTCCCGCTGCGCCGGGTCGGTGATCTGCTGGATGCCGGGCAGCAGCGCGTCCAGGGTGTCGTGGCCGACCGCGCCGCAGGGTTCCGGGAGCGTGCTGTACTTGCCGGGCTGGGCGGCGGCCACCGTCGAGCCGGTGTCGCCCGGGTTGGCGTTGTCCGCCGGGCCGGTGTCCCCCGAGCCGCTCGTGCAGCCGGCCAGCAGCGCCGCGAGGAGGGCGGCGGTGCCGGTTACGTACGCCTTCCGCTGCACGGTCGGGCTCCTCTCGACGGTGTGCGATCGCTGGTGCTCCAGTGTCCCCGCTGGTTATTCGCTTGCCGCAGCGGGGCGCCCCCTGGAGACAATGTGTATCGCACGCACTGCCGTGGACGCCGGTCCCTTGTCCCTTTTCGTCGACCTTGGCGCCGCTTTTGCGTTTTGCTGCTTCTAAGCCTTTTGTTGTTGATTCCGGGGGAACGAGGAACGTATGTCGTACGTGGAGATGCCGGGCGCCAAGGTCCCGATCCGGATGTGGACGGACCCGGCGACGGTCGAGGACGTGGCCCTGCGCCAGCTCCAGAACGTGGCGACCCTGCCGTGGATCAAGGGCCTGGCCGTGATGCCGGACGTGCACTACGGCAAGGGCGCCACGGTCGGCTCGGTCATCGCGATGCGGGGCGCGGTGTGCCCGGCGGCGGTCGGGGTGGACATCGGCTGCGGGATGTCGGCGGTGAAGACGTCCCTGACGGCGAACGACCTCCCCGGGGACCTGTCGCGGCTGCGGTCGAAGATCGAGCAGGCGATTCCGGTGGGGCGGGGGATGCACGACGACCCGGTCGAGCCGGGGGACTTCCACGGTCTGGCCACGGCCGGGTGGGAGGACTTCTGGGGGCGGTTCGAGGGGGTCGCGGAGGCGGTGCACTTCCGCAGGAGCCGAGCCCTGGGACAAATGGGGACACTCGGATCGGGGAATCACTTCCTGGAAGTTTGCGTAAGCGAAGACGATTCAGTCTGGCTGATGCTCCACTCCGGCTCCCGCAACATCGGCAAGGAACTGGCCGAGCACCACATCGGGGTGGCTCAGAAACTCCCGCACAACCAGGGCCTGGTCGACCGGGACCTCGCCGTCTTCGTCGCGGACACCCCGCAGATGGCGGCCTACCGCAACGACCTGTTCTGGGCGCAGGAGTACGCCAAGTACAACCGCACGCTCATGATGGCGCTTCTGAAGGACGTGATCCGCAAGGAGTTCAGGAAGGCGAAGCCGACCTTCGAGCCGGAGATCTCCTGCCACCACAACTACGTGGCGGAGGAGCGGTACGACGGCATGGACCTGCTCGTGACCCGCAAGGGAGCGATCCGGGCCGGCTCCGGCGAGTACGGGATCATCCCGGGCTCGATGGGCACGGGTTCCTACATCGTGAAGGGTCTCGGCAACGAACTGGCCTTCAACTCCGCCTCGCACGGCGCGGGCCGGCGCATGAGCCGGAACGCGGCCAAGCGGCGCTTCTCGACCAAGGACCTGGAGGAGCAGACCCGGGGCGTGGAGTGCCGCAAGGACTCCGGAGTCGTCGACGAGATCCCGGGCGCCTACAAGTCGATCGACCGGGTCATCGACCAGCAGCGGGATCTGGTCCAGGTCGTGGCCAAGCTGAAGCAGGTCGTCTGCGTCAAGGGGTGACCTGGAGCGAGTCCAGCCAGCGCAGCAGGCGGGCTCCCTCTCTGGCCATGATGTCGGGGTCGCGGAGGGCGTTGGTCAGGAGGGACATGCCCTGGTAGGCCGCGATCAGGGTGAGGGCGTGGTCGTCGGGGTCGGGGAGGCCCCAGGTGCGGAACTGGGCGGCGGCCCAGTCCAGGAGGCGGCGGATCACCGCGCCGGCCTCCGCGTCCAGCGTGCCGTCCGCGCGTTTGTCCAGTTCGACGGCGAGGGTGCCGGTGGGGCAGCCGTGGCGGGCGGCGGTCTCGCGGTGGGCGGTCCATGCCTCGACGAGGCCCTTGAGGCGGTCGCGCGGGGTCGGCAACCGGTCCAGTTCGGCGGTGAGTTCGTCCAGGTGGGCGCGGTGTTCCGCCAGGGCGGCCTGGACCAGTTCGTCCTTGGTCTTGAAGTAGTAGTAGACGTTCCCGACCGGGACGCCGGCCTCGCGGGCGATGTCGGCGAGGGTGGTGCGCTCGACGCCCTGTTCGTGCAGGACCCGGGCCGCCGCCGCCGTGAGCCGCCGGCGTTTCTGTGACGCCCGTTCCCGCCGATCCACTGAGTTTGTCACCTGACTGACTATAGACAGCCGGGGGTGTAGGGCTGCTAGGTTTCGAGTCAGTTAGTCAACTGACTCATTTGGGGGCTCGTGATGATCGCTGTGACCGGTGCGACCGGGAACGTCGGGCGTGTGCTGGTGGAGCTGCTGGCGGGGGCCGGTGAGGAGGTCGTGGCCGTGTCGCGGCGGCCGGGAACCGCGCCGTCCGGGGCCGGGGTGCGCTGGGTCCGCGGGGGCGTCGGGGAGGCGGCGGGCCTGCGGGGCGCCCTCGACGGTGCCCGCGCCGTGTTCCTCGTCCTCGGGGGTGAGCTGAACTTCCGGGGGGAGAGCCCCGACGCCCTGCTGGATGTGGTCGCGGACGCCGGGGTCGGGCGGATCGTGCTGGTCTCCTCGCAGGTCAGCGCCACCCGGCCCGACGCGCCCTCGCACGCCCGGCTGCGGGCCCTGGAGGCCGCGGTACGGGCGTCCGGGCGGGAGTTCACCATCCTGCGCCCCGGTGGATTCGCCTCCAACGCCCTCGCCTGGGCCGAGTCGGTCCGCACCGGGCGTACCGTCTTCGCCCCCTTCGGGGATGTCGCGCTGCCCGTGGTCGACCCGGCGGACATCGCCGCCGTGGCCGCCGCCGCACTGCGGGAGGACGGGCACGCGGGCCGGGTGTACGAGCTGACCGGACCCGAGCCCATCAGCCCCCGCGAGCAGGCCGGGGTCATCGCCGCGGCCCTCGGCGAGAAGGTGGCCTTCGTGGAGCTGTCCCGCGAGGAGGCGCACGCGGGGATGGCGCGGTTCATGCCGGAGCAGGTCGTCGCCGGCACCCTGGACGTCCTCGGGGCGCCCCTGCCGGCCGAGCGGAGGGCCGGGCCGGACGTGGAGGCTGTCCTGGGGCGCCCGGCCGCGCCCTTCGCCGCGTGGGTCGCGCGGAACCTGCCGGCGTTCGCCTAGGCGGTCTCGTCCGGGGCGCCTGGCGTCCGGGAGCGGGAATCGTCGTCCGCAGGCAGCAGGATCGGGCAAGAGACCGGGAGGATCGTTCTGTTCGCGAGGACGGTGGCGCGGTTGCCTTGAGGGGTCACATTCCGTACGGAGCCTGCGGGCTCCGGATGCCCAGGAGGCACAACAGATGAAGGTAGCCGTCGTCACCGGCGCCAGTTCCGGCATCGGCCAGAGCGCGGCCGTCCAGATCGCCAAGCGCGGGTCCGGCGTCGTCCTGACCTACAACTCCAACGAGCAGGGCGTCCAGGACACCGTCCGCGAGATCGAGCGGGTGGGCGGCACCGCCGTGGCGCTGCGCCTGGACATCGGCGACACGACGGGCTTTCCCGCCTTCCGCGAGGCCGTGGCCGGCGTCCTGCGCGAGACCTTCCAGCGGGACTCCTTCGACCATCTGGTCAACAACGCGGGCTTCGCCGGGATGGCGTTCATCGAGGAGACCACCGAGGAGGGATTCGACAAGCTCACCGACGGCCTGTTCAAGGGCCCCTTCTTCCTCACCCAGACCCTGCTGCCGCTGCTGGCCGACGGCGGTGCCATCGTCAACCTGACCAGCAACTCGACCCTGCCCCAGGTGACCGCACCCGGCTACTCCGTCTACGCGGCCCTCAAGGGCGCCATGGTGGTCCTCACCCGGTACATGGCCAAGGAGTTCAGCGCCCGCGGCATTCGCGTCAACTCCGTCGCCCCCGGCGCCACCCGCACCCGCTTCGCCGATGACGCCTTCGCGAGGAACCCTGAGATCATTCCCGACCTGGCGAAGACGTTCGCGCTCGGGCGGATCGGCGAACCCGACGACATCGGCATGGTCATCGCCATGCTGGTCTCCGAGGAGGGGCGCTGGATCACCGGCCAGGACATCGAGGTCTCGGGCGGCCAGAACCTGTGACCGGGCGCCCGGAGGCGGCAGACCTTGCCCGGTCCTGCTGCGGCGGGACGGGTGGGGGCACCTCCGTGCACGGCTGAAGGCATGCTTCTGGGCGAGATGCGCGAGCTGGTGAACCGGCATGCGTGCCCCGATCCGACCACGGCGATCGACGGCATTCATGACGCGGTCCGTCTCCGAGCCGAGCCACCCGTACCCACCGCGGCCCTGCCCCGAGCGCTACTTCGCGTGCCGTACGGCGTAGATCATGATGAACGCGATGATGTGGATGCCGAAGAGGAAGTAGGCCAGGAAGTACCAGACCTGGCGTTCGTTCTTCGTCTCCTGGGCCAGGCGCCGTTTTTCGAAGGTGTCCTCCGCCGGCGGATTCTCGTCCGTCACAGTTCCCGGTGCACCTTCGTGTTGGACGCCTGGGCGCGCGGGCGCAGGATCAGCAGGTCGACGTTGACGTGGCTGGGGCGGGTCACCGCCCAGGTGATCGTCTCGGCCACGTCGTCCGCGGTGAGGGGCTCGGCGACGCCCTCGTACACCTTCTCGGCCCTCTCCGTGTCCCCGCCGAAGCGGGTCAGCGCGAACTCGTCGGTCTTGACCATGCCGGGGGCGATCTCGACGACCCGGACCGGCTGGCCGACGATCTCCAGGCGGAGCGTCTCGGCGAGGACGTGGGCGCCGTGCTTGGCGGCGACGTAGCCGGCGCCGCCCTCGTAGGTGCCGTGGCCGGCGGTGGAGGAGACGACCACGACGACGCCGTCGCCGCTCGCGACGAGCTTCGGCAGCAGCGCCTGGGTGAGGTTCAGGGTGCCGATGACGTTCGTCTCGTACATCGTGCGCCAGTCCGCCGGGTCGCCGGTGGCGACGGGGTCCGCGCCGAGGGCGCCGCCCGCGTTGTTGACCAGGACGCCGATGGTCTGGAAGGCGGTGGCGAACTCGTCGACGGCGGCGCGGTCGGTGACGTCGAGCTGGTACGCGACGGCGGAGTGGCCGGCCGTGGTCAGTTCCTCGGCCAGGGCTTCGATGCGGTCCTTGCGGCGGGCGGTGAGGACGACGCGGTAGCCGGCCGCGGCGAGCTGCCGGGCCGTGGCTGCGCCGATGCCGCTGCTCGCGCCGGTGACGACGGCGATGCGGGAGGCGGCGGACGGTGCGGCGGTGGCCATGGCTGCTCCTGGGGCTGCGGCTGGGCGGTCGGTCGAGTGGTCCCGTCCAGCGTAAGTGAGCCTCAGCCGCCGTTTCGCGGCGCCCACATGATGACCGCCATCCCGGCGAGGCAGATCAGCGCGCCGGTGATGTCCCAGCGGTCGGGGCGGTAGCCGTCCGCGACGACGCCCCACAGGAGCGAGCCGGCCACGAAGATCCCGCCGTAGGCGGCGAGGATGCGGCCGAAGTGGGCGTCCGGCTGGAAGGTGGCGACGAATCCGTAGGCGCCGAGGGCGAGGACGCCTCCGGTGATCCACAGCCAGCCCCGGTGTTCCCGCGCGCCCTGCCAGACCAGCCAGGCGCCGCCGATCTCGAACAGCGCGGCGACGACGAACAGGGCGGCGGAGCGGAGGATCGGCATGGGGGCAGCTTGGCACGCCGTTGCGGTGTCGCCCGGGGGAGGGCGCGTCACCTGTTGGAGGGCGCCTGGGGGGCGGCGCGCGTGGCATACATCCGTACGGCAGCCGTGGAGACGGCCGTGTGGTCGCGAGCGAGGAGTGGTGAGGGCATGCGGATGCGGTCGTGGGTGTTGTCCGGGCTGTGTGCGGGTGCCGTGCTGGCGCCGGGGGTCGCGGTGGCCGCTCCGGTTCCGGAGGCCGATCTCGCCTTCCACGGGACCGCGACGATGGACGGGGACCAGGTGGAGGTGCTGCTGACCCCGCGCAACAACGGCCCCACCGCGGTCACGGACGCGACGGTCCGGCTGCGCTGGTCGGAGGAGCTGGCCGACCGGCAGGAGCTGCCCGCGCGCTGCGCCCGGGAGGACGAGCGGACGGTGCTGTGCGGGACCGGGCCGCTGGCCGTGGACGCGGCGGGGGAGCAGCTGAGGCTGCCGGTACGGCTGCGGGAGCGGCCGTCGGAGCTGACGCTGGAGGTCGACACCGCGTGGAGCGCCGGTGTGCTGGACCAGGACCGGTCGAACGACCGGATGGCGGTGCTGGTGCTGGCGACCGGCGATCCGTACGCGTTCTGACCTTCTGACGCCCGTGGCGGGGGGTCTGTGACCTGGGGCCGGTGATGCCTTCCGCGCCGGAGCCGCCGTCGGGTCAGGCGGGGTTCTCGGCGTCGTAGCGTTCGCGGGCCTCGTGGACCTCGTCGAAGTGGGTCTCGGCCCAGGTCTTCACGGCGGTGAGCAGGCCGGCGAGGCTGGCGCCGAGCGGGGTGAGCGCGTAGTCGACGCGGACCGGGACGGACGGGGTGACCGTGCGGCTGATGATGCCGTCCCGCTCCAGCGTGCGCAGGGTCTGGGTGAGCATCTTGGGGCTGACGCCGGCGATCTTGCGGCCGAGGTCGCTGTAGCGCAGGGGGCCGGTGGACAGGGCGGCGACGACGAGGCTGACCCACTTGTCGCTGAGCCGTCCGAGGAGCTGGTTGGTGGGGCAGCTGCGCAGGAAGGCGTCGTAGTCGGCGCGGGCCTGTTCGCGGCGCTGGGCGGCGGTCATGGTCGCCATGGGCTCTCCTCCTGGTCTGCTACGCACTCTCAGGTAACTACTTACCCGCAGATAGTAGCTCTCCTACGGTGGGTCGTGCGGCCGGAAAGGTGCCGCGGAAACCATCAACTGCCCTTTGCTGAGGAGAGTTGTCATGCGTGCTGCTGTGGTGAGGGCGTTCGGCGGTCCGGACGCGGTGGAGATCGCCGAGGTGCCGGTGCCGGAGCCGGGGGCCGGGCAGGTGCGGATCAAGGTGGCCGCGGGGGCGCTGAACCCCGTGGACGCCGGGGTGCGGGCCGGCTTCTTCGGCGGGGCCGGCAAGACGCTGGGGCTCGGCTGGGACGCGGCCGGGACGGTGGACGCGGTCGGGGTGGCCGCCGCCTGGCAGGTGGGCGATCCGGTGGTGGCGCTGGTGCCGGGGGTGGCCGACCCGCTGGGCGCGCACGCCGAGTACGTCGTCGTGGACGCGGGCGCGGTGGCGAAGGCGCCTGCCACGGTGGACGCCGTGCACGCGGGGACCCTGCCGCTGAACGGGCTGACCGCCGTGCAGGCGCTGGACCTGCTGGACCTCGCGCCGGGCGCGTCCCTGCTGGTGACCGGGGCGGCGGGTGCGGTCGGCGGGTTCGCCGTGCAGCTGGCCGCGCACCGGGGGATCGAGGTGACCGGGCACGCGCGGGCCGGTGACGAGGAGCTGGTGCGGACGCTGGGTGCCGCGCACTTCACGGCCGGGCCTGCCGAGCCGGGGAGCGTGGACGCGGTGCTGGACGCGGCGGTGCTCGGTGAGCCGGCGCTGGAGTGGGTGCGGGACGGGGGCGCGTACACGGGGGTGCGGCCCGGGGCGTATCCGGCGTCGGTGCGCGGGGTGCGGACGGGCGCCGTGGCGGTGGCCGCGGACGGGGCGCGGCTCGCGGAGCTGGTCCGGCTGGTGGACGAGGGGGTGCTGACCCTGCGGGTGGCCGAGACCTTCTCCTTGGACAAGGCGGCCGAGGCGCATGCCCGGCTGGCGGAGGGCGGGGTGCGGGGGCGGGTGGTGCTGGTGCCGTAGGGGCCGGGAAAGGGGGGCGGGGGCGGGGCTGGAATACCCGGGGTGTGGTGGGCGTTGGAGGGGTATAGTTGAACGGTCAACAACCTGGAGGGTGAGCGACCATGCAGTTCGGGATCTTCACGGTCGGCGATGTCACGCCGGACCCCACCACGGGGCGGACCCCGACCGAGCGCGAGCGGATCAAGGCCATGGTCGCCATCGCGCTGAAGGCCGAGGAGGTCGGCCTCGACGTCTTCGCGACCGGTGAGCACCACAACCCGCCGTTCGTGCCGTCCTCGCCGACCACGATGCTCGGCTACATCGCCGCGCGGACCGAGCGGCT
>NZ_JBEXKG010000214.1:0-10254 GCF_040609555.1 Streptomyces sp. NPDC004658 | reverse complement strand
GTCCACCGGTACACGGTCGAACTGGACCTCACGACCGGTGGCGAGACCTTCGACTCCCGTACCGCGATCCGGTTCACGGCGCGGTCCGACGGGGAGGTGGGGCACGGCGCCGCCCCGGGCCCCGGCAGGAGTACCTGGAGGCCTTCGACGGAGCCGGCGGGCGCACCGCGCAGACCGAGAGCGCGGAGGCCCCCGCGCCCGGCGCCGGTGTGCCCGCGCAGCGCGGCGGGACCAAGGGGTGGGCCTTCACCGGCATCGCGGCGGCCGCCGTCACGACCGTGCTCGCGGTGGTCGTCGCCGGACAGGTGACCAAGGCGGAGGGCGGCGCCGACGCGCGCTCGCGGTCCGCCGCCGGCCAGGCCGGTGAGGGACACCTCCCCGGCGACACCCCGGGTGCGCCGACGCCCTCCGCCGCACCGAGCGCGGTGACGCTGACGTACGACCAGAAGATGGGCAGGAAGTACCCGCTCGGCGCCACGTTGCAGGGCCCGGGGAAGTTCGACGCCGTGCCCGGGTTCGACAAGGCGCCCGGCACCGGGCAGAAGTACCGGTACCGCGTCGACGTCGAGCGGGGCCTCGGACTGGACGGCGCGCTGTTCGCCGAGGCCGTGCAGCAGACCCTGAACGACGAGCGCAGCTGGGCCCACGGCGGCGCCCGTACCTTCGAGCGCGTCTCCTCCGGCAAGCCGGACTTCGTGATCACGCTGGCCAGCCCCGGGACCACTGCCAAGTGGTGCGCCAAGTCGGGCCTGGACACCACGGAGGACAACGTTTCCTGCGACTCGGCCGCGACCGAACGCGTCATGATCAATGCGTACCGGTGGGCTCAGGGAAGCAAGACGTACGGTGACCGGATCCATGCGTACCGGCAGATGTTGATCAACCATGAAGTCGGTCACCGGCTCGGTCACGGACACGTCAGCTGCCAGAAGGACGGCGAGCTGGCACCCGTCATGCAGCAGCAGACCAAGTTCCTGGACCACGACGGGATCCACTGCCGACCCAACCCCTGGCCCTATCCCCAGAGTTGACAGCCACCGCTTATGTCACATTGACACGAGCCATATGATCGTTCATATTTCTGCCCATGTGGTCTAGTCATGCCGTCTGCAGCAGCGCCGCCATCGAGCTGGCGCTCATCGGCGTGACCGCACTCTGCGTGGCCGACATCCACTGTCGCTGACGCCGCCTCCCCGGCGTTCGCGTCGCGACTCTTTCCTCCCTTTCGTCCGTGACCGCGTCACGGATCTCTTCGACGACCCGGCGCCGGGGCCGACGTCTGTCCGCAGGCGTCTCACTCCTCGTCCACATGTCTCATCTGTCGAGAAACCCTCGACCGACAGTCACGTCACCCCGAGAGGTCGTCATTCCGATGCGTCAACCGTCCGTCATAGCGCGCCGCGTGGCAGCGGCATCCGTCAGCCTGGTCGTGGCAGCGGGCGCCGCCGCCTGCGGCCCGAAGGACAGCGATGCCAAGGGCTCCGGTGGCGACTCCACGCCCCACAAGGGCGGCACGCTCACGGTCCTGAACTCACAGCCGCAGACCGACTTCGACCCGGCGCGCCTGTACACCTCCGGCGGCGGAAACGTTCCCTCGCTGGTCTTCCGCACCCTCACCACGCGCAACCGCGAGAACGGCGCGGCCGGCGCCAAGGTCGTCCCCGACCTCGCCACCGACACCGGGCGCCCCAACAAGGACGCGACCGTGTGGACGTACACCCTGAAGAAGGGCCTGAAGTACGAGGACGGCACGCCGATCACCTCGGCCGACATCAAGTACGGCATCGAGCGCTCCTTCGCCCCCGAACTGTCCGGCGGCGCCCCCTACCTGCGGGACTGGCTGGTCGGCGCCGCCGACTACCAGGGGCCGTACAAGGACAAGAAGGGCCTGTCCGCGATCGAGACGCCGGACTCCCGGACCATCGTCTTCCACCTCGACAAGCCCGAGGGCGAGTTCCCCTACCTCGCCACGCAGACGCAGTTCACCCCGGTGCCCCGGAGCAAGGACACGGGCACCAAGTACGAGTCGCACCCGGTCTCGTCCGGCCCGTACAAGGTCGTCACGAACGAGAACGACGGCGAGCACCTCGTCCTGGAGCGCAACACGCACTGGTCGGCGGCGACCGACGAGGAGCGCAAGGCGTACCCGGACCGGATCGACGTGCGCTCCGGCCTGGACTCCTCGGTGATCAACCAGCGGCTGTCCGCGTCCCAGGGCGCGGACGCCGCGGCCGTCACCACGGACACCAACCTCGGCCCGGCCGAACTCGCCAAGGTGTCCGGCGACAAGGAGCTGGCCGCGCGCGTGGGCACCGGCCACTTCGGCTACACGAACTACCTCGCCTTCAACCCGAAGGTGAAGCCGTTCGACAACCCCAAGGTGCGCCAGGCGGTCGCCTACGCCATCGACCGGTCCTCCGTGGTCAACGCGGCCGGCGGCAGCGCCCTCGCCGAGCCCGCCACCACCTTCCTGCCGAACCAGAAGTCCTTCGGCTACACGCCGTACGACCCGTTCCCGGCGGGCAGGTCCGGCGACCCGGCGAAGGCCAAGGAGCTGCTGAAGCAGGCCGGCTACGCGAACGGCCTCACCATCACGCTGACCCACTCCAACAGCAAGGACTTCGAGACCAGCCCGGAGATCGCCACCGCCGTCCAGGACGCGCTCAAGAAGGCCGGCATCACGGTCAAGCTGCAGGGCCTGGAGGAGAACGACTACCGGGACAAGATCCACAGCGTGAAGACCGAGCCCGGTCTCTTCCTCGCCCACTGGGGTGCCGACTGGCCCTCCGGCGGTCCCTTCCTCGCCCCCATCTTCGACGGCCGGCAGATCGTCAAGGACGGAGCGAACTTCAACACGGGTCAGCTCAACGACAAGTCGGTCAATGACGAGATTGACGCGATCAACAAGTTGACCGACCTCGACGCCGCGGCCCAGCGCTGGGGCGCGCTGGACAAGAAGATCGGCGAGAAGGCCCTCGTCGTGCCGCTGTTCCACCCGGTGTACAAGCGCCTGTACGGCAAGGACGTCAAGAACATCGTCATCAGCGACTGGACCGGCGTGCTGGACATCTCCCAGGTCGCGGTGAAGTAGCACCGTGAGCGAGGCACTTGCCGTCGTCGAGACCGCCGGGACGGGCACCTCCGTCCCGGCGGTCTCGGGGGCACGTCAGTTCTGGCGGCGGCTGCGGGCGCAGCGCGCCGCCCTGGTCGCCGCGGCCGTCGTCGCGCTGCTCGTCCTGATCGCGCTCGCCGCGCCGCTGCTCACCGCACTGGAGGGCCAGGACCCCACGACCTACCACCCCAGCCTGATCGACTCCGCGCGCGGCGGCGTGCCCATCGGCTCCTTCGGCGGCGTCAGCGCCGACCACTGGCTGGGCGTCGAACCGCAGACCGGACGCGACATGTTCGCCCGGCTGGTCTACGGCGCGCGGGTCTCGCTGGGCGTGGCGCTCGCCGCCACGGTGGTCCAGGTCGCCATCGGCGTCGCAGTCGGCGTGGCCTCCGCGCTCGGCAACCGATGGGTTGATCAACTGTTGAGCCGGGCCACAGACATCATCGTCTCGATGCCCTTGATGATCATGTCGTTGGCACTGCTGGCCATCGTGCCGTCCAGCTTCCCCCGGCCGGTCCTGGTCACCCTGGTCATCGGTCTGATCGCCTGGGGCACCATCGCGAAGATCGTGCGGGCCCAGACCCTCTCCCTGAAGGGCCTCGACTACGTCTCCGCCGCCCGGCTGAGCGGCTGGGGCACCTGGCGGGTCGCGCGCCGCGAACTCCTGCCCGGCCTCGCCGCGCCCGTCCTCACGTACGCCGCACTGCTCGTGCCCACGAACATCTCCGTCGAGGCGGCGCTGTCCTTCCTCGGCGTCGGCGTGAAGCCGCCCACCCCGTCCTGGGGCCAGATGCTGACCGCCGCGGACGTCTGGTACCAGGCGGCACCCCAGTACCTGCTGCTGCCGGCCGGCGCCCTGTTCGTCACCGTCCTCGCGCTCACCGTCCTCGGCGACGGCGTGCGCACCGCCCTCGACCCGCGCGCCGCCTCCCGCCTGCGCGTCGGCACCGGCCGCAAGGCCTCCGCCGATGCCGGGAGCACGGCCGACGGCGCGACCCGCGAAGCGGCCGGGAACGCGGCCGGCAAGGAGGCCTCCGCATGAGCGGCTTCGGTGGGTTCCTGCTGCGCCGCGCCGCCGGCGCGGTCGTCACCCTGCTCGCCATCTCGGTGATCGTCTACGTCGTCTTCTACGTCACCCCCGGCAACGTCGCCCAGATCACCTGCGGCCCGCGCTGCTCACCGGAACAGGTGCACCAGGTCGCCGAGCAGCTCAAACTGGGCGACCCCCTCTACCTGCGCTACTGGCACTTCCTCCAGGGACTGTTCGTCGGCCAGGACTTCTCCACGGGCACCTCGGTGGAGCACTGCGCCGCGCCCTGTCTGGGGCAGTCGTACCAGTCCGATCAGCAGGTCCTGGACATCATCCTGACGAAGCTGCCGGTCAGTGTGTCGCTGGTCCTCGGCGCCATGGTGCTGTGGCTCCTCCTCGGCATCGGCACCGGTGTGCTGTCCGCCTGGCGGCGCGGCCGGGTCTCCGAGCGGGTGCTGACCGCCGTCACCCTCGCGGGCACGGCCACGCCCGTCTTCGTCATCGGCCTCGTCCTGATGATCGTCGTCTGCGGCGAACTGCAACTGCTGCCCTTCCCGCAGTACGTGAACTTCACGGACGACCCCGAGCAATGGGCGTGGAACCTCCTGCTGCCCTGGCTCTCGCTCGCCCTGATCGAGGCGGCGGCCTTCGCCCGCCTCACCCGCGCGGCCATGCTGGAGACCCTCGCCGAGGACCACATCCGCACCTTCCGCGCGTACGGCGTCGCGGAGCGCACCGTCGTCGGCCGGCACGCCCTGCGCGGCGCGCTCGCGCCCGTGATCGCGCTGAACGCCAACAACGTGGGCTCCGCCGTCGGCGGCGCCGTCCTCACCGAGACCCTCTTCGGCCTGCCCGGCATCGGCCAGGAGCTGGTGCACGCGGTGAAGGTCGTCGACCTGCCGGTGGTCGTCGGCATGGTCCTGGTGACCGGCTTCTTCGTGGTCCTGGCCAACGCCGTCGCGGACGTGCTCTACGCGGTGGCCGACCGACGGGTGGTACTGACATGAGCGTGGTGGGAGCGGTGGACACGAGCGTGGAGGCGGCGGACGGCCTGGTGGAGGTGACGGACCTGACCGTCGAGTTCGGCAGCCTGCGCGCCGTCGACGGCCTCTCCTTCCGCCTGGCCAAGGGCGGCGCCCTGGCCCTGGTCGGCGAGTCCGGCTCCGGCAAGTCCACGGTCGCGGGCGCCCTGCTGGGCCTGCACCGGGGCACCGGTGCCCGGGTCGGCGGCTCGGTGCGGGTGGCCGGCACCGACGTGCAGGCGGCCTCGGACGAGGAGCTGCGCCGGCTCCGCGGCGCGAAGGCCGCCATGGTCTTCCAGGACCCGCTGTCCTCGCTCGACCCCTACTACGCCATCGGCGACCAGATCGCCGAGGTCCATCGCGTCCACGCGCGCGTGTCGCGCCGCGCCGCACGCGCGCGTGCCGTCGACGTGCTGGAACGGGTGGGAATCCCGGACGCCGCACGGCGGTCCCGGTCCCGGCCGCACGAGTTCAGCGGCGGCATGCGGCAGCGCGCCCTGATCGCCATGGCCCTCGCCTGCGAGCCGGACCTGCTGATCGCCGACGAGCCGACCACCGCCCTCGACGTCACCGTCCAGGCGCAGATCCTCGACCTGCTGCACGGGCTGCGCGAGGAGACCGGCATGGGCCTGCTGCTCGTCACCCACGACGTGGGCGTGGCCGCCGAGAGCGTCGACGACGTCCTCGTCATGCGGCACGGGCGGGCCGTCGAGCGCGGCCCGGTCGGCGCGATCCTCGCGGCACCCGCCGAGCCGTACACCCGGGAACTGCTCGACGCCGTCCCGCGCGTGGACGCCCGCCGCACCGGCTCCCCGGCCGGCGACGAGGTAGTGCTGGAGGCCGTCGGCGTGCGGCGCGAGTTCGGGCGCGGCAAGCGGGCCTTCGCGGCCGTGGACGACGTCTCGGTGACCGTCCGGCGCGGGGAGACCCTCGGCGTGGTCGGCGAGAGCGGCAGCGGCAAGACCACGCTCGGCCGCATGCTCGTGGGGCTGCTGGAGCCCACCGCCGGGGAGATCCGGTACGCAGGGCGCCCGCACAACGGCGTGAACCCGTCCGTCCAGATGGTCTTCCAGGACCCCGTCTCCTCCCTCAACCCGCGCCGCAGCGTCGGCGAGTCCATCGCCGACCCGCTCCGCGCGCGCGGCGGGTCCGACGAGCGGAGCATCCGGGAACGGGTGACGGAACTGCTGGAGCGCGTGGGCCTGGACGGGGCGCACTACGACCGCTATCCGCACGAGTTCAGCGGCGGTCAGCGCCAGCGCATCGGCATCGCGCGGGCGCTCGCCGCCGATCCGCGCGTCATCGTCTGCGACGAGCCGGTCTCCGCGCTCGACGTCACCACGCAGGCGCAGGTGGTCGCCCTGCTCGGCGAACTCCAGCGCGAACTCGGCCTCGCCCTGGTCTTCATCGCGCACGACCTCGCCGTCGTACGCCAGGTCAGCGACCGGGTCGCGGTGATGCGGCGCGGCCGGCTCGTCGAGTACGGCCCCGCCGACGAGGTGTACGACAGCCCCCGCGAGCCCTACACCAAGCAGCTGCTGGCCGCCGTACCGGCGCTCGACCCGGAACTGGCGGCGCGGCGGCGCGCCGCCAGGCGCGAACCGGCGGCGGTGTAGCGGCGCAGGGCCCAGCGGCAGGCACGGTCCGCGTCCCGCCGTGGCGTAACGTTTCGCGCTCGCGCGATCACTGTCTGATCCCTTAGCGCGACGGAACGCGACCCGCACGCGAAAGTTACGACCGTTCACCCCTTTTGGTGGTGCGACGGACAACCGTCCGTCGCACCACCGCCTTGTCCCCTTACGTTCGTCCCGCTGCGAGCCGCCAGGACAACGGCGGCTCCCCAGACGGGAGATCGGGGGTGCACAGGTGCGCATAGGACTGCTTACCGAGGGTGGCTATCCCTATGTGGGCGGTGACGCCATGCTCTGGTGCGACCGGCTCGTGCGCGGGCTCGACCAGCACGAGTTCGACGTCTACGCGCTCAGCCGTGGCCGGCACCAGGAGGCCGAGGGCTGCGTTCCGCTCCCACCGCAGGTCAGCCGGGTGCGTACGGCCCCGCTGTGGACGGCCGACGACGGGGCCGCGCTCGGGCGACGCGCACGCCGGCGCTTCGCCGAGTGCTACGGGGAGCTGGTGGCGGCGGTGTGCGCCGGGGCCGACGGGGGAGGGGCCGAGGGCGCGGCGGGCTATGGGGCCGCGGCTGGGCACGCGGAGAGCACCGGGGCCGGAGGAGGGCATGCGTCGCCCATCCGGCCGCAGGACGCCTCCGCCGATCTGGCGGACCGTTTCGGCACCGCCCTGTACGCGCTCGCCGAACTCGCCCGCGAGGAGGGCGGACTCGTCGGCGCCCTGCGCTCCGACGCGGCCGTGCGCGCACTGGAGCGCGCCTGCCGCGCCCCTCGCGCGCTGCGCACGGCACGCGAGGCGCGCGTACCCGATCTGCTCACCGTCGCCGCGCACATCGAACGCGCCCTGCGCCCCCTCTCCCTCGACTGGTACGGCGACGACGGCCTCGGCGCGGCCGACCTCTGCCACGCCACCTCGGGCGGTCCCGCCGCCCTCTGCGGACTCCTCGCCCGGCACTTCTCCGGCGTACCGCTGCTGGTCACCGAATACGGCGTGCAGCTCCGCTCGCACTACCTGACCCTCGGCCCGGGCGCCGCCGCCCCCGCCGTCCGCGCCCTGCTCGGCGCCTTCCACGGCCGGCTCGCCGCCGAGGTCTACCGGGCGGCCGAGATCCTCACCCCGGGCAACGCCCACGCCCGCCGCTGGCAGGAACGGTGCGGCGCCGACCGCGCCCGGATCCGCACCGTGTACCCCGGCATGGCGGCCGAGCGGTTCACCGAGGTCGGCGAGTCCCCGGACCGCGCCGACCCCCACACCCTGGTCTGGGTGGGGCGCGTGGACCCCGCCAAGGACCTGGTGTCGCTGCTGCACGCCTTCGCGGAGGTGCGCAGGGAGGAGCCCGAGGCGCGTCTGCGGATCGTCGGCGCGCCCTCCGGAGCCGAGGGCGAGGCATACCTGGGCCACTGCCGGGCGCTCGCGGCCCAGCTGTTCCCGGACGAGGCGGAGGGCGCGCACGCCGTCGGCGACAACCCCGTCTCCTTCGAGGAGGTCGGAGCCCCCGACATCCCCGCGCTGCCCGACGCGTACGCCGCCGGGGCGGTCGTCGTCCGCTCCAGCGTCGTGGAAGGCTTCCCGATCAGCCTCGTCGAGGCCATGTTCTGCGGCCGGGCCACCGTGTCCACGGACGCGGGCGCGGTGGTGGAGGTCATCGGCGGCACCGGACTGGTCGTGCCCCCGCGCAACCCCAGGGCGCTCGCCGAGGCGTGCGTGGCGCTACTGCGCGACCCCGAGCGCCGTGAGCGCCTCGGTGCCGCCGCGCGCGCCCGGGCGCTCGAACTGTTCACCGTCGAGCAGAACATCGCGGCATTTCACGGCATTTACCTGGAGATCGTCTCGCACTGCCCGGTCCGCCGGGTCGTCCTGGACGAGTCCGGCGAACCCCTGCCGTTCGCCGCCCCCGCCGAGTCCCGCGTCCCCGGCCACTGGACCGGCCCCACACCCCGCGCCATCCCCACCTGGGCCACGAACACCCCGGTCCGGGCGACCCCGCTCGCGACGGAGGGCGCCCGATGAACGAG
Source organism: Streptomyces sp. NPDC004658 (assembly GCF_040609555.1). Taxonomy (NCBI): domain Bacteria; kingdom Bacillati; phylum Actinomycetota; class Actinomycetes; order Kitasatosporales; family Streptomycetaceae; genus Streptomyces; species Streptomyces sp. NPDC004658. The sequence continues at coordinate 1,446 of NZ_JBEXKG010000214.1, read as the reverse complement.
CTGGACAGCGCGCGGACGCCTGGGGGCGGTCTGGCCGGCGGGGGGCTCGCCGACGGCGGGTTCGCGGGCGGCGGGCTCGCTCCCGAGCCGGCCGATGGGGCCCGGGGACGCAGGGAGGTGCGCGTGGTGGATGCCGTGGATTTCAGGGATTCCGTGGATTCCGTCCCCGCCGACGAGGCGGGCGGCCTTCAGGGCGGGCCGGGTGCCGGACCGGACCGGCCGGGGACGCCGAGCGGGGCCGACCCGTGGGATGCCCGGTCGGGGGAGTGGCTGGCGGGCACGTCCGACGACGCCGCAGGCGGGGAGCCGTCGGCGGAGAACGCCGGGCCGACCGCCGCCCGGGTTCCTTCGGCCGGCGCGTACGGCTCCGCCATCGGGCACGGGGTCGCCGGTGGGCACGCCTCCGCCGGGCAGGCTTCGGTACAAGCTTCTGGATCACCGGACGCCTCCGCCCCCGACACTCCGCCCACCCCCGCCCCCCATGCCGTTCCGGATGCCGGGCCGGGGACGAGTAGTCGGAGGCGCGCCCCCGCGCCCCGCCGGGGGTCCGTGGACCCGGTGAAATCCCTGCTGCACCGGCACCGCGAGCTGTGCGAGCGGGCCGTGGACCCGTTGGAGATCGCCGCGGGGCTGGAGGCGCACGGCGTCACCGACCGCACCGCCGCCCGCTTCCGCCACCGCGATGTCTTCTCGCTTGCCGAAGAGCTGTACGCGCGCGTGCCGCGCACCGCCGAGCCGCGCCCGGAGCCCGAGCCCCTGCCGGTGCCCCGCGTCCGGGCCGGCTGGGTCCTGCTCGCCCTCCTGCCCGGAGCGCTCGGCGCGGCCACGGTGACCGGGCTGCGCCTCACCCAGGGACACCCCCGCCAGCTGGTGGCACTCGGCGGCATCCTCGCCGTCGCCCTCGCCACGCGCGCGGCACTGTGCCACAGCCCGCTCGCCGGCCCGCCCGGCACGCGCGCGCGGGGCTCCACGGTCGGCACGCGCGCGTGGACGCTGTGGCTGCTGGGGTACGCCCTCGTCGGCGACGGCCTCCTCCGCGCTGTCCTGACGGGCGGCCCCGACACCCCGCCCGGCCTGGCCCCGGACGCCCCCTGGCCGACGGCCACCGCGCCCACCCTGGCCCTCCTGCTGGCCTGCGCCCCGGCGGCCTGGGCCGCCCACCTCCTCACCGCCGGCGCCCGCCGCAGGCTCGCCCGCAGCCGGGGCCTGGAGGACTTCACGGCAGCCGCGCGCCCCCTGTTGCTCGGCGTGCTCGCCGTGTTCCTGGGCGCCCTCGCCGCACTGCTCGCGCTCTGCGGCACCCTCCTGCGCGCTCCCGCGTGCTACCCGCAGGCCCTCACCCTGGGCGCCCTGCTCCTGCTCGCCCGCCTGCTCACCGTGCACCGCCACCGGCATGCCCCCGCCCTCGCGCTGGGCGCCGCCGCGGCCACGGAGGCGGCGGCCCTG
>NZ_JBEXKG010000213.1:0-10315 GCF_040609555.1 Streptomyces sp. NPDC004658 | reverse complement strand
GCCCCCTCGCCGACGCCGTCGCCCGGCTCGCCCAGCGCGCCCGCCTCACCCTGGCCGGCGCGCGTCAGGCCCCCGCCGACCCGGCCACGGCGCTCGGCCTGACCAGCCGTGAGCGGGACGTCCTGCACCTGGTCGCGGCCGGCCGCACCAACCGCCAGATAGCCGAGGAACTGTTCATCTCCCCGAAGACCGCGAGCGTCCACGTGTCCAACATTCTCGGCAAGCTCGGCGTCTCCGGCCGGGGCGAGGCGGCGGCCGTGGCCCACCGGCTGGGGCTGTTCGCGGCCGGCACGCTCGCTGCCGAAACGCCGGGCTGAGACCTACGCTGGAGAAAACCGGCAGGGAGGGGGAGCCGTGTTCGGCGCTTTCGAGGAACTGTTCGCACCCGGCCGCAAGCACACCCGGGACGAGCAGAACAGGCTGGAACTGACCCGCGAGGACGTGGGCGACAACGACCCCGGCCGTGGCCCCATAGACCTGTCCTCGGGGAAGGCGGTGATACGCCTGCCGGAAACGGCGCCGGCCGAGCCGGACCAGGAGACGCCCACCGAGGACGAGTAGCCGGGCCGCTCAGCGCACCCGGACCTCCAGCACCCGGTCGTCCCCCTTCTTCGGGGTGCCGCGGCCGTCGGTGTTGCTCGTCACCAGCCAGAGCCTGTCGCCGCCCGCGGGGACGACCGTGCGCAGGCGGCCGTAGGCACCCGTGAGGAACGCCTGCGGGGCGGCCGAGGCCGACGTGCCGTTCAGCGGGATGCGCCACAGGCGCGCGCCCTTCAGGCCGGCCATCCAGATCACGCCGTTCACGTAGGCGATGCCGCTGGGGGAGGCGTCGTCGGTGCGCCACTGGGCCAGCGGGTCGTGGAAGCGGGTGTCGGAGGACCTGCCCTCGGCCTGGGGCCACCCGTAGTCGTCACCGGGCTTGATCGCGTTCAGCTCGTCCCAGGTGTCCTGCCCGAACTCCGAGGCGAACAGCCGCTGTCTGTCGTCCCAGGCGAGGCCCTGGACGTTCCGGTGGCCGTACGAGTACACGGGCGAGTCGGGGAACGGGTTGCCCGGAGCGGGTTCGCCGTCCGGGGTCAGCCGCAGGATCTTGCCGCCCAGTGACGTCCTGTCCTGTGCCAGACCCTTCTGGCCGCTCTCGCCGGTGCCCGCGTACAGCATGCGGTCGGGGCCGAACGCGATCCGGCCGCCGTTGTGGATGAAGCCCTTGGGGATGCCCTTGAACACCGTGTCCGGGGCGCCCAGTTGCTCACCGGCCGGCTTCCGCTCGTCGTACAGCATGCGGACGATGCGGTTGTCCGAGGCGGAGGTGAAGTAGGCGTAGATCATGTGGTCCGAGGCGAAGTCGGGGGAGAGGGCGATGCCCAGCAGGCCGCCCTCACCGGCCGGCGCGACCCCGGAGACCGCGCCCAGCTCGGTCGTCCGGCCGGTCTTCTCATCGATCCGGCTGATCGTGCCCTCGTTCCGGGAGGAGACCAGCAGGCCGCCGCCCGGCAGCGGAGCCAGCCCCCACGGCGTCTTCAGCCCCTCGGCCACCGTGCGCAGCACCGTCACCGAGCCCTTGGCCGGAGGGAGCGGCGAGGCCGACGCGGTGCCGTGTCCGGAAGCGGTGGCCCCGGAGGCCGTCGCGCCCGGCGTCCCGCCCGGGGTGCCCCCGCCGTCGGAGGAACAGCCGGCCGTCAGCAGGAGGGCGGCCAGGGCCAGCACGGCCGGCACAGCTCGACGTCGCACGATCACGGTTCCCTTCGCCGCGGCGGTCCGGTGGCGGTCCACAGGCGGGCCCGACGGCACGCCCTGCCTCTCCTACGCCGGCCGCGCCCCTTCGGGTTCCCGATCCCCGAAGACCGACCGCGGAAACCTCAGCCCCTGACCCACGGGCGGGCCGGTGCTCCGGGCGTCGGACTTACGGTTAGTGGCGGGGTCGGCAGCACGGACGGTGCGGGTCGGCAGCCCGGACGGTGCGGGTCGGCGGTCCCCACCTCCCGGGATTACGGCACGTGGGCGCTCGGCGGCTCAGTCCCACGACCCCTGGGCGGGCGGCAGTTCGGACACCTCCGCCAGATCCTCCGGGGTCAGCCGCAGCCCGGCGGCCGCCGCGTTCTGCGCCGCCCAGCGCTCCCGCTTGGTTCCCGGCAGCGCGATCACATGCCGGCCCTGCGCCAGCACCCAGGCCAGAGCCACCTGGGCAGGGGTCGTGTCCACGCCGTGCCGGCGGGCGATGCGCCGCAGCCCCGCGACGATCGGCTGGTTGGCCGCCATCATCTCGGCGGTGAACCGGGGGTGCCGGGCGCGTACGTCGTCCGGTTCGAAGCCCTCGCCCGGTCTGAGCGTGCCGGTCAGGAAGCCGTTGCCGAGCGGCATCGCGGCCAGGAAGCCCACACCGCGCGCCTCGCACCACGGCAGCAGCGCCCGGAGCGCCTCCGGCGACCACACCGACAGCTCGGCCTGCACCGCGGTCACCGGGAACACCTGCTGCACCCGCTGCAACTGGCGCAGCGTCGTGTCGTACAGCCCCGCACCGGGGCGGCGCCCGCCGCGCGCCCCCACCGCGCACAGACCGAGGGCCCGCACCTTCCCGGCCCGCACCAGGTCCGCCATCGCGCCCCAGGTCTCCTCGACGGGCACCTCCGGGTCGGCGCGGTGCAGCTGGTACAGGTCGATCACGTCGGTCTGGAGCCGCCGCAGCGAGGCGTCGCAGGCCCGCCGCACATAGCCGGGGCGGCCGTTGGCCACGATGTGCTGCTCGCCCACCAGCAGCCCCACCTTCGTGGAGACGAAGGCGTCCCGGCGCCGCTCCTTGAGCACCCGGCCCAGCAGCAGCTCGTTGGTGAACGGGCCGTACATGTCGGCGGTGTCCAGGAGGTCGCAGCCCAGGTCCAGCGCCCGGTGCACCGCTCTGACCGACTCGTCACCCCGCTGCCGCGATCCGCTGTACGCCCAGCTCATCGGCATGCATCCGAGTCCGACGGCCCCCACCGCGAGCGCCCCCGCGCCGATCGTCCTGCGCTCCACCTGCTCGTGAACCTCCCTCTGCCCGGCCCCCAACCTAACCTCTGCGCGCAGACGCTCCTGACATAGCCTCCTGGCATGAGTGCAGACGTGTGGCTTCCCATTCCGCCCGAGGAGATCGAGGGGCTGCCCGAGGGGCCCCGCTACCTGTTCTGGGACGGGGGAGAGGACGGCGCACAGCCGTATCCCGGTGACCCGGCGGAGTGCGCCGTGTACGTGGTGCCGTACATGAAGCGGCTTCAGGTGCGGGTCGGGCCGCTGGAGCACCTGACGAACGTGCGGCTCATCCAGACGCTCACCGCCGGCGTCGACGACATCACGGCGAAGCTGTCGGTGATCCCGCCGGGCGTGCTGCTGTGCAACGCGCGCGGGGTGCACGAGACGAGCACGGCCGAGCTGGCGCTGACCCTCACCCTGGCCGCCCTGCGCGGCATCCCCGGTTTCGTCCGCGCCCAGCAACAGGAGCGCTGGGTGGGTGGTTTCCACCCCGCCCTGGCCGACAAGAGCGTGCTGATCGTCGGGTACGGGGCCATCGGTGCCGCCATCGAGGACCGGCTCGTGCCCTTCGAGGTCGCGCGGGTGGCGCGCGTTGCGCGCTCCGGTCGCACAACCGCGCGCGGTCCTGTGCATCCGATCGCCGATGTGCTTCAACTGCTTCCGCACGCGGATGTCGTGATCCTCTGCACCCCGCTGACGGAGGACACCCGGGGGCTCGTCGACGCCGATTTCCTCGCCCGGATGAAGGACGGCGCCCTGCTCGTCAACGTCGCGCGCGGTCCCGTCGTGGACACCAAGGCGCTCGTCGCGGAGCTGGAGCGGGGCCGGATCACCGCCGCCCTGGACGTCACGGATCCGGAGCCGCTGCCCCCCGGCCATCCCCTGTGGCAGGCGCCCGGAGTGCTGATCAGCCCGCATGTCGGCGGGCCTTCCTCGGCCTTCCTGCCCCGCGCCGAGAGGCTGCTCGCCGACCAGTTGACCCGGTTCGTGAACCGGCAGCCCCTGCGGAACGTGATCCTTACCACCGGATCCGAAACCAGGGGAGCAAACGGGCGCTAGGCCGCTTCCGGCACCCTCCGCAACCTTTCGGACGCGGGCCGTACTTCCATCGCCGCTGGTCGTCACGGAGCGTAGAGAGGCTATGTCCCTGAGTGACGATACTGGTGTATCGTCCCCGACAGGGGCTGCGCCGCTGACCACTCGGCGCCGGGGATGGACATTTCAGATTTTGTGAGGGGGGCGACGGGCGATGCACGGCCTATGGACGAACGATCCGACGCGGCGGAGCCGCCGACGGCGACCCTGGCGCACGGCCGCGCGCAGGCGCGGCCACCACACCAGCCACCACAGCCACCACCAGCGCAGGCACAGCGGCCGCCGCAGGCATGCGCACCCAGCGCACCGCGACCGTCGGGACGCGGGAGCGGCGCGAACCGGGAGGCCCCGGTGAGCGCCCCGCCCTCCGTGACGACCACCCTCGACGGAGCGGCGCGCGCACCGCACCCGCACGAGGCACCGCCGCCCCGCCGGCCGGCCATCGGCGACAACACCCGGCTGATGGAACAACTCGTCCTCGCCCTGATCTGCGCGGCCTACGCCGTCGGAGCCGCGTTCGACTGGGGCACGAGTCAAATCGCGCTGATCATGGGCGACTTCGGCCTGAGCGCGGCAGCGGGCACCGCCGCCGTCTCCTGCTTCCTCTACGCCCGCAGCCGGCGCGTGCGCTTCCGCTCGGCCTGGCTGCTGTTCGCCCTGTCCTCGGCCATGGCCGCGCTGGGCAACGCGGTCTGGGGCTGGTACGAGGTCGTGCTCGGCCGCCCCGTCCCCAGCCCCAGCTACGCCGACCTGTTCTTCCTGTGCTTCGCTCCGCCCGCCATCGTCGGCCTGCTGGTGCTCGCCAAGCGGCCGGTGACGAAGGCGGGCTGGATCTGCCTCGGGCTGGACGCCTGGCTGATCGGCGGCTCGCTGCTCACCCTCTCCTGGAGCCTCGCGCTCGCCCAGGCGGCCCGGTTCGACGGGTCCAGCGTGGCGCACGCGGCGCTGTCGCTGGCGTACCCGCTGCTCGACATCGCCCTCGTCAGCATGGTCCTCGCCCTGCACTTCCGCCGCGCCCCGGGCAACCGCACGGCGGTGAACACCGCGATCGGCGCGCTCGCCCTGACCGTGATGTGCGACGCCCTGTTCACCTCGCCGCTGCTGCACAGCAGCTACCGCTCCGGGCAGCTGCTGGACGCGGGCTGGTTCGCCGGTTCGCTGCTGCTCGCCTACGCACCCTGGGCCGCGCCCCCACGCCGGCGCGCGCGGGAGGCCCGCCCGGACGGGCACACGCGCGTGGTGCACGAGCACCAGCCGGACCGGCGGAGCACCGGCCGGCACCTGCCCCTGTCCGCGCCGGGCGGCGAACACCCCCGGTACCCGTCCGGCCGGCCGCTCAGCGGCTCCCTCGCCGCCCTCACCCCGTACCTCGCCGCCGCCGTGTGCACCCTGGGCATCCTGTACAACGTCCTCAACGGCCGCAGGCCCGACCACGTGGTGCTGATCACCGCGGGCGCCGTGGTGCTGGCGCTCGTCATCCGGCAGGGCATCATGCTGCTGGACAACATCACCCTCACCCAGGAACTGGCGCAGAAGGAGAACCACTTCCGCTCCCTGGTGCAGGGCTCCAGCGACGTCATCATGATCGCCGCGCCCAACGGCATCCTCCGGTACGTCTCGCCCGCCGCCGCCGGGGTGTACGGCAGACCCGCCGAGGAACTGGTGGGCACGGAGCTCGCCGGGCTCATCCACCCGGAGGACCTGGGCTGTGTGGTGCACGAGGTGCGCCGTTTCCTCGCCGCCAACCCGCTGGAGGAGCCCACCACGCGCATCGAGTGCCGGTTCCGCTCCGGCGACGGCGGCTGGCTCAACGTCGAGTCGACCGTCAACCGGCACCACGGCGGACTGATCTTCAACAGCCGGGACGTGACCGAGAGGGTGCGGCTCCAGGCCCAGTTGCAGCACAACGCCGAGCACGACCCGCTGACCGACCTGCCCAACCGGGCGCTGTTCACCAAGCGGGTGCAGCAGGCCCTGTCCGGCCGCCGGGTCACCGACCGGGGCGCCGCCCTGCGGGGTACGGCGGTGCTCTTCATCGACCTGGACGGCTTCAAGGCCGTCAACGACACGATCGGGCACCAGGCCGGGGACGAACTGCTGATCCAGGCCGCCCGCAGACTCCAGGACGCGGTCCGGCAGGGCGACACCGCCTCCCGGCTGGGCGGCGACGAGTTCGCGGCCCTGATCGTCGGGGACGGCACCCGGGACCGGGCCGCCCGGGAGCGGAACATCCTGGAGCTCGCCGACCGCCTCAGGGTGACCCTCTCCCACCCGTACGCCATCGACGGCAACGACGTCAGGGTGAACGCCTCCATCGGCGTCGCCTTCGCCGAACCGGGCCTGGGCGCGGGCGAGTTGCTGCGCAACGCCGACCTGGCGATGTACCGCGCGAAGTCGGCCGGAAAGGGCCGGGTCGAGCTGTACAAGCCCCAGATGCAGCAGGACGTCGTCCGCAAGGCGGAGCTGGCCACACGGCTGCGTGCGGCGCTGCACGACGGCGAGTTCGCCCTGCTGCACCAGCCCGTGGTGTGCCTGCAGAACGGCCGGATCACGGCGGTCTCCGCACAGGCGCGCTGGCGCTCCTCGCAGGGCGTGCTGTTCACGCCCGCCGAGTTCCTGCGGGTGGCCGAGGACGGCGACAAGACCGCCGAGCTGGACCGCTGGATCCTGCGGGAGGCCGTGGAGCAGGCGGCCGAGCGGGCGGCGACCGGCGTCGCCGTCCCCGTGTCGGTCCGGATGAGCGCCCGGCGGCTGCTGGACCGCTCGATGCCGCTGGGCTCGGTGGAGGCGCTGCTGACCCGGCACGGGCTGCCGCCCGGGGCGCTGGTCGTCGAACTGTCCGACACCGATCCCCGGGTCTCCCTGGACGAGCTGGAGCGGCGGCTGACCGCGCTGAGCCGGCTCGGGGTGCGGATCGCGCTGGACGGCTTCGGCAGCGGCTACGCGGCCATCACGGCCCTCAGGAGGCTGCCCGTGGACATCCTCAAGCTCGACCGCAGCCTGGTCGAGGGCGTGGTCGAGTCCGCGCGGCTGCACAAGATCACCAGTGGTCTGCTGCGGATCGCCGGCGATCTCGGGCTCCAGTCGGTCGCCGAGGGCGTGGACCTGCCCGAGCAGGTCGTCGCGTTGCGCGCGATGGGCTGCACCCATGGGCAGGGCATGGCGTTCACCGGTCCGCTGGACGAGTACCGGCTGCGCCGGGCGCTCGGATCCGGCCACTACCCGGTGCCGCACGCCCCGGCCGAACCCGCGTTCGCGGGCAGCGCGAGGGAGCCGGAGAGGGTGTACACAGGGGGTGTTCCCGCTGTCTTCGGAGGCGGCAGTGCCCTTCGCTCACATTCTGAGACGCCCGTCCCACCCACTTGACACGTGGTGCGTGCCGGGGGGAGGGTCAGTGCCATGCGCACCCGAATTCTCGTACTTGGACAGCGCGTCGGCTGAGCTGGGACCCACCGGACGAATCCGGACCCCCAGCGACCTCACCGGCGCGCTCCCCTCGCTTGCCTTGCGGCACGAGGGGTTTTTTGTTGCACGAGTGCCTTGCGTGCAGCGCTCCAAATCCGCCCGAACCTCGCAAAAACCCTCAGCATCGAGAAGAGAATGCCGATGACCGAGCAGGCCACCGGGGCCCACCATCCGCAGCCGCGGCCCCGTTCCGGAGGACAGCAGTCCACCCCCGTCGAGCACGTCACGGGTGCGCAGTCCCTCATCCGCTCCCTCGAGGAGGTCGGCGCGGACACGGTATTCGGCATTCCCGGCGGCACGATCCTGCCGGCGTACGACCCGCTGATGGACTCCACCCGGGTGCGGCACGTCCTGGTCCGGCACGAGCAGGGCGCCGGCCACGCCGCCACCGGCTACGCGCAGGCCACCGGCAAGGTCGGCGTCTGCATGGCCACCTCGGGACCCGGCGCCACCAACCTGGTCACCCCGATCGCCGACGCCAACATGGACTCCGTGCCGCTGGTCGCGATCACCGGGCAGGTGGTGTCCTCCGCGATCGGCACGGACGCCTTCCAGGAGGCGGACATCGTCGGCATCACCATGCCGATCACCAAGCACAGCTTCCTGGTCACCAAGGGCGAGGACATCCCGCGGGTGATCGCGCAGGCGTTCCACATCGCCTCGACCGGCCGCCCCGGACCGGTCCTGGTCGACATCCCCAAGGACATCCTCCAGAAGAAGACCACCTTCTCCTGGCCGCCCGTCATGGACCTGCCCGGCTACCGCCCGGTGACCAAGCCGCACGCCAAGCAGATCCGCGAGGCCGCCAAGCTGATCACCGCCGCCCGGCGGCCCGTCCTCTACGTCGGCGGCGGCGTCCTCAAGGCGCGCGCCACCGCAGAGCTGAAGGTCCTCGCCGAGGTGACCGGCGCCCCGGTCACCACCACGCTGATGGCGCTCGGCGCGTTCCCCGACAGCCACCCGCAGCACCTGGGCATGCCCGGTATGCACGGCAGTGTCGCCGCCGTCACCGCGTTGCAGAAGGCCGACCTGATCGTGGCCCTCGGTGCCCGCTTCGACGACCGCGTCACCGGCAAGCTGGACAGCTTCGCCCCCTACGCCAAGATCGTCCACGCGGACATCGACCCGGCCGAGATCGGCAAGAACCGTGCGGCCGACGTGCCGATCGTCGGCGACGCCCGCGAGGTCATCGCCGACCTGGTCCAGGCCGTCCAGAAGGAGCACAGCGAGGGCCACCAGGGCGACTACACCGCCTGGTGGAGCGACCTGAACCGGTGGCGCGAGACCTACCCGCTCGGCTACGACCAGCCCGAGGACGGCTCGCTCTCCCCGCAGGCGGTCATCGAGCGCATCGGGCAGCTCGCCCCCGAGGGCACGATCTTCGCGGCGGGCGTCGGCCAGCACCAGATGTGGGCCGCGCACTTCATCCAGTACGACACCCCCGCCACCTGGCTGAACTCCGGCGGTGCCGGGACGATGGGCTACGCGGTCCCGGCCGCGATGGGTGCCAAGACCGGGCGGCCGGAGCGTACCGTCTGGGCGATCGACGGCGACGGCTGCTTCCAGATGACCAATCAGGAGCTGACCACCTGCGCCCTGAACAACATCCCGATCAAGGTCGCCATCATCAACAACGGCGCCCTCGGGATGGTCCGCCAGTGGCAGACCCTCTTCTACAACCAGCGCTACTCCAACACCGTGCTGCACAGCGGCCCCGACGACATCAACCCGGAGGCCAAGGGCACGCGGGTGCCGGACTTCGTGAAGCTGTCCGAGGCGATGGGGTGCGTGGGACTGCGCTGCGAGCGCCCGGAGGACCTGGACAAGGTCATCGCCGAGGCCAACTCCATCAACGACCGTCCGGTCGTCGTGGACTTCATCGTCCACGAGGACGCGATGGTCTGGCCGATGGTCGCCGCCGGCACCTCCAACGACGAGATCATGGCCGCCCGGGACGTCCGCCCCGACTTCGGCGACAACGAAGACGACTGAGCGAGGAAGAGCAAGAAGACATGTCCAAGCACACGCTCTCCGTCCTGGTGGAGAACACGCCGGGCATCCTCGCCCGCATCGCCGCCCTGTTCTCGCGGCGCGGATTCAACATCGACTCGCTCGCGGTCGGCGTCACCGAACACCCCGACATCTCCCGCATCACCATCGTGGTGGGTGTCGAGGACCTGCCGCTGGAGCAGGTGACCAAGCAGCTCAACAAGCTCGTCAACGTGCTGAAGATCGTGGAGCTGGAGCCCGGTCAGGCCGTGCAGCGTGAACTCGTTCTAGTGAAGGTCCGTGCCGACAACGAGACCCGCTCCCAGATCGTGGAGATCGTCCAGCTGTTCCGCGCCAAGACCGTCGACGTCTCCCCGGAGGCCGTGACCATCGAGGCCACCGGTTCCAGCGAGAAGCTGTCCGCCATGCTCAAGATGCTGGAGCCGTACGGCATCAAGGAGCTGGTCCAGTCCGGCACGATCGCGATCGGCCGTGGCGCCCGTTCGATCACGGACCGCTCGCTGCGCGCTCTCGACCGGACGGCGTAAGACTGGGAACGGGCGGCCGGCGATCAACGGCCGCCCGTATGCCGAGACCCCCGAACTTCCTTCCCGCCCGCCGTCATACGGTGGGACGCACCACCTGCACACAAGGAGAGAACCCAAAGTGGCCGAGCTGTTCTACGACGCCGACGCCGACCTGTCCATCATCCAGGGCCGCAAGGTCGCGGTCATCGGCTACGGCAGCCAGGGCCACGCCC
>NZ_JBEXKG010000212.1:0-10324 GCF_040609555.1 Streptomyces sp. NPDC004658 | reverse complement strand
GCGGTGCGCGGCGGCCTTGCGGTCGCGGCGGCTGCCCTGGGCCCCGTCCCGGCCCCTCCGGCCCGCCGGGGCGGCCCCGTCCTCACCGGCGTCGCCGGCCTCCGCCCCGTCCGCTTCGCCGGGCTCCGCCTCCCCCGGTTCCGGTTGTCCCGCACGCTCCGGCTCCCCGGGGACGTCAGGGGTGCCGGGCGCCCCTTCGTACGGCGCCTCCTGGGCCGTCGGCGTCTGCGCGTACCCGTGCTCGTGCCCGCGCGGGTGCGTGGCCGGCGCGGTCGCGGGGGTGGCGAGCCGGTCGGCCGGAGTTCCGCACCCCGGGCAGGCCAGGGCGCCGTTGAGGTGCCGTCGGCACGGGAGGCAGTAGTCCATGACGCGGGAAGACTAAAGTCCGCGCGGTTCCGCTTCCAGGCGTCGCTGTGAAGGTTTGGTGCGGGATCGAAAGAGTTCTCGAAAGCCTTGCCGAAACTGTTACCTGTTCGACCCATTGACACCCCCGCCGGACCGTCCTTACTGTCACGCCAACATTTCGAACGTGTGACGAAATCTCGAACAGCTGAGGGGCAACTGCCGTGCGCATCACCGGAATCAGCACGCACGTGGTCGGCACGCCGTGGCGCAACCTGACCTACGTCCAGGTGCACACCGACGAGGGCATCACGGGAGTCGGCGAGACCCGGATGCTCGGGCACACCGACGCGCTGATCGGCTATCTGCGCGAGGCCGAGGCCAACCACATTCTCGGATCGGACCCGTTCGCTGTCGAGGACCTCGTGCGCCGGATGAAGTACGGCGACTACGGCCGGGCCGGCGAGATCGTCATGTCCGGCATCGCCGTGATCGAGATGGCGTGCTGGGACATCAAGGGCAAGGCGCTGGGCGTGCCGGTGTGGCAGCTGCTCGGCGGCAAGGTCACCGACAAGGTCAAGGCGTACGCCAACGGGTGGTACACGACCGAGCGGACCCCGGAGGCGTACCACAAGGCGGCGCGGGGCGTCATGGAGCGCGGCTACAGGGCGCTGAAGATCGACCCCTTCGGCACCGGGCACTTCGAGCTGGACCACCAGGAGACGCTGTACGCGGTCTCGCTCATCGAGGCCGTGCGGGACGCGATCGGCCCGGACGCCGAGCTGATGCTGGAGATGCACGGCCGCTTCTCCCCCGCCACCGCCGTCCGGCTGGCCAAGGAGATGGCGCCCTTCAAGCCGGCCTGGCTGGAGGAGCCGGTGCCGCCGGAGAACCTGAAGGCGCTGGAGAAGGTCGCGGCCAAGGTGGACACGCCGGTCGCCACCGGGGAGCGCATCCACGACCGGATCGAGTTCCGGGAGCTGTTCGACAGCCAGGCCGTGGACATCATCCAGCCCGACGTCGGCCACATCGGCGGCATCTGGGAGACCCGGAAGCTGGCCGCGACCGCCGAGACGCACTACATGCTCGTCGCCCCGCACAACGTGGGCGGTTCGGTGCTCACCGCCGCCTCCCTCCAGGTCGGGTTCACCTCCCCGAACTTCAAGATCCTCGAGCACTTCAACGACTTCGCGGACGCGGAGATCAAGAAGGTGGTCAAGGGTGCGCCGCAGGTGAACCCGGAGGACGGCTGCTTTCACCTCTCCGACGCGCCCGGGCTCGGCGTGGAGCTGGACGTCGACGCGGCGGCGGAGTTCCCGCAGCAGCAGGCCCGCTTCGACCTGTGGGCCGAGGGCTGGGAGCAGCGCAAGCCGAAGGGCACGAAGTGAGTTCCCAGGTCCTCGTCGAGGCGCCGGGCGTGCACCGGGTGGAGGCCCACACGCCCCGGCAGCCCGGCCCCGGCGAGGCACTGGTCGCGGTGCACGCGGCCGGTATCTGCGGCAGCGACCGCGAGGTGTACCAGGGCAACCGGCCGGAAGGGTATGTGCGGTATCCGCTCACGCCCGGACACGAGTGGTCGGGGACGGTCACGGCGGTGGGTGCCGGGGTTCCCGGCTCGCTCGTCGGCCGCAAGGTCGTCGGCGAGGGCTTCCGCAACTGCCAGGTGTGCGAGCGCTGCCACGCGGGCGAGACCACGCTGTGCTCGGCCGGGTACGAGGAGACCGGCTTCACCCAGCCGGGCGCCATGGCCGCCACGCTGACCCTGCCCGCCCGGCTGCTGCACGTCCTGCCGGACGACGCCGACCTCACCGCCGCCGCCCTGCTGGAGCCGGCCGCCTGCATCGCGGCCGCCGCGCTGAAGGCGAACGCCCAGCCGGGCGAGCGGGTCGCGGTGGTCGGCACGGGCACGCTGGGCATGTTCGCCGTGCAGTTCCTGAAGGCGGTCTCGCCGGCGGAGCTGCTCGTGGTGGGCACGCGGGGCGACCGGGAGGAGCTGTCCCGGCGGTTCGGGGCGAGCGACTTCCGGCTGAAGGACGAGAAGTTGCCCGACGACTTCGACGTGGTGATCGAGACCGCCGGGTCGGCGTCCGCCGCGCGCACCGCCGCCGCGCTGCCGCGGCGCGGCGGGCGGCTGGTCCTCACCGGGATTCCGGCGCCGGGCGCGGACGGGCTCGACCCGACGGACCTGGTCGTACGGCAGCTGGAGGTGCACACCGTCTTCGGGGCGCCACCGGAGGCCTGGGCGCACGCCGTGCGGGTGTTCGGCGCCGGGCTGCTCGACCCGCTGCCGCTGGTCACCCACGAGTTGCCGCTGACCGACTTCCCGCGGGCCATCGAGCTGGTGGGGGCCGGTGATCCCCAGGTGGGCAAGGTGCTGCTCCGTCCCTGACCGTACGCCGGTCGGGGCGTGACCTGACGACGCCCCGACCGGCGTACACCCGGCGCTTTTTCCTACCCAGAGCCGCGAACCTCGTCCGAAATACCGAACACGAAGGACAGCTTGTGACCGACGCTTCCGCCCCGGCAGCCCGCAGGCCCGGCGAGCAGGTGCTCGCCGCACTCGGCCTCGGCGCGCCCGCCCTCGACCCCGCCGACGCCTCCACCCACAGCTTCCCGGGCGGCGGTCGCTGGCGCACCGAGATCCCCTCGTGCGAGGGTCCCGAAGCGCTGGCGGTCGTCCTCAAGGAGGCCTCGCGCCTGGACGTGCCGATCCACCGGATCAGCCAGGGCAGCGGCGTGTGGATGCTCACCGACGCCGAGATCACCGAGATGGTCGACGCCACCAGCGAACGCGACATCGAGCTGTGCCTGTTCACCGGCCCGCGCGGCACCTGGGACATCGGCGGCTCGGTGCGGTCCGACTCGCGGGGGGCCGGGCTGCGCGCCCGGGGCCACGACGCCGTCGCCGGCTGCGTCGAGGACGCCGTCCGGGCCACCGAACTGGGCGTCAAGTGCCTGCTGGTCGCCGACGAGGGCGTGCTGTGGACCCTGCACCGGGCCCGCCAGGCCGGCATCATCCCGGCCGACACCACGCTGAAGGTCTCGGCGCTCATCGGCCCGGTGAACCCGGCCTCGTACGCCGTGTACGAGCGGCTCGGCGCCGACTCCGTCAACGTGCCCAGCGATCTGACGCTGGACCACCTCACCGAGATCCGCCGGGTCTCCGGCGCCCCCATGGACATGTACATCGAGGCCCCCGACGACCTCGGCGGCTACGTCCGGATGTACGAGGTCGCCGAGCTGATCCGGCGCGGCGCACCGCTCTACCTGAAGTTCGGTCTGTCCAAGGCCCCCGGCATCTACCCGTGGGGCACCCATCTGCGGGACGTGACCCTGGACACCGCCCGGGAGCGGGTGCGGCGCGGCCGGCTCGCCCTGGACCTGCTCGCCCGGCACGGCGCGGACGGCGACATGGCGCCGCTCGGCTCCCGCATGCCCGGGACGCTCCACCGCTTCCCCGTCGAAGCATCCGCTCCTCTCACCTCCGCTCCTCTCAACGACGAGAACGACAAGGACTGATCCCACATGCGCAACCGCAGAGCCGCCCTCGCCGCGATAGCCGGAGCCGCCTCGCTCGCCCTCACCCTCACCGCCTGCGGCCAGAGCGGGGAGGGCGGCAGCAAGGACAAGTCGGGCGACGTCAAGGGCGCCACCATCGGC
Organism: Streptomyces sp. NPDC004658; assembly: GCF_040609555.1. NCBI lineage: Bacteria > Bacillati > Actinomycetota > Actinomycetes > Kitasatosporales > Streptomycetaceae > Streptomyces > Streptomyces sp. NPDC004658. The sequence goes on along the minus strand of NZ_JBEXKG010000212.1, from coordinate 6,322 downwards.
ATCGCCATGCCGACCAAGTCCTCCGAGCGCTGGATCTCCGACGGCAAGAACGTCGTCAAGGACCTTCAGGCCAAGGGGTACAAGACCAAGCTGGTCTACGGCGAGGACGACCCGGAGCAGCAGGTCTCCCAGATCGAGAACCTGATCACGCAGGGCGTCAAGGGCCTGATCATCGCGGCCATCGACAACAAGTCGCTGAACAGCGTGCTCCAGCAGGCCGCGGACGCGCACATCCCGGTCATCTCCTACGACCGGCTGATCCTCGGCACCAAGAACGTCGACTACTACGCCTCGTTCGACAACGAGAAGGTCGGCACCCTCCAGGGCCAGTACCTCGTGGACAAGCTCGGGCTGAGCAAGGGCAAGAAGGGCCCCTTCAACATCGAGCTGTTCGCCGGCTCCAACGACGACAACAACACCAAGTACTTCTTCGGCGGCGCCATGAAGGTGCTCCAGCCGTACATCGACAAGAAGCAGCTGGTCGTCAAGTCCGGGCAGACCCAGCTCAACCAGGTCGTCACCCTGCGCTGGGACGGCACCACCGCGCAGAAGCGCATGGAGGACATCCTCACCTCGTCCTACAAGAGCGGCCGGGTCGACGCGGTCCTCTCGCCGTACGACGGCATCTCCATCGGCATCCTGTCCGCCCTCAAGTCGGACGGCTACGGCTCGGGCAGCAAGCCGCTGCCGGTCATCACCGGCCAGGACGCCGAGCTGGCCTCGGTGAAGTCGATCATCGCCGGGCAGCAGACGCAGACCGTCTACAAGGACCTCCGCAAGCTCGCCGAGGTCGCCGCCACGATGATGGACGACTCCCTGAAGGGCAAGAAGCCCGAGGTCAACGACACCAAGACCTACGACAACGGGACCAAGGTCGTGCCCGCCTACCTGCTCCAGCCGGTGAGCGTCGACAAGAGCAACTACAAGCAGGTGCTGATCGACGGCGGTTACTACACCGAGGCCGACCTCAAGTAACCCGCCCATTTCCTACGGATTGGAAGGCACGACCATGGCGGGACCCGTCCTGGAAATGCGCTCGATCGTCAAGACCTTTCCCGGTGTCAAGGCGCTGTCGGACGTCACCCTGACCGTCCGACAGGGCGAGGTCCACGCCATCTGCGGGGAGAACGGCGCCGGCAAGTCCACCCTCATGAAGGTGCTCTCCGGCGTCCACCCGTACGGCAGCTACGAGGGGGACATCCTCTTCGAGTCGGAGATCTGCCAGTTCAAGGACATCCGGGCCAGCGAGCAGCACGGCATCGTCATCATCCACCAGGAACTGGCGCTGGTGCCGCACCTGTCCATCGCGGAGAACCTCTTCCTCGGCAACGAGCACGCCACGCGCGGACTCATCAACTGGCGCGAGACCCTGCGCCACGCCACCGAGCTGCTGCGCCGGGTCGGTCTGGACGAGCACCCGGAGACCCGCGTCGCCGACATCGGCGTGGGCAAGCAGCAGCTGGTGGAGATCGCCAAGGCGCTGTCCAAGCAGGTGAAACTGCTGATCCTGGACGAGCCGACGGCCGCCCTGAACGACGAGGACAGCGACAAGCTCCTCGATCTCATCCTGGAGCTGAAGAACCAGGGCATCACCTCGATCATCATCTCCCACAAGCTCAACGAGATCCGCAAGGTCGCCGACTCGGTGACGATCATCCGGGACGGGCGGTCCATCGAGACCCTCGACGTGAAGGCGCCGGAGACGACCGAGGAGCGGATCATCGCCGGCATGGTCGGCCGCGACCTCGACCACCGCTTCCCCGAACGCACCCCGCACCAGCCGGAGGAGGGCGCGGCGCCGGCGCTGGAGATCCGCGGCTGGACCGTGTTCCACCCGATCGACCAGCAGCGCAAGGTCGTGGACGACGTGTCCCTGAGCGTGCGCCGCGGCGAGATCGTCGGCATCGCGGGCCTGATGGGCGCGGGCCGCACCGAACTCGCGATGAGCGTCTTCGGGCGGACCTACGGCCGGTACGCGGCCGGCACGGTCCTGAAGGACGGCACGGAGATCCGTACGAAGACGGTGGCGGAGGCGATCGGGCACGGCATCGCGTACGTCACCGAGGACCGCAAGCACTACGGCCTCAACCTCATCGACACCATCAACCGGAACATCTCGCTGACCGCGCTGGACAAGGTCGCCAAGCGGGGTGTGGTGGACGAGCACGAGGAACGGCAGGTCGCCGAGGGCTTCCGGAAGTCCATGAACATCAAGGCGCCCACGGTCTTCGAGCCGGTGGGCAAGCTCTCCGGCGGCAACCAGCAGAAGGTCGTCCTCAGCAAGTGGATCTTCGCCGGACCGGACGTGCTGATCCTCGACGAACCGACCCGCGGCATCGACGTGGGCGCCAAGTACGAGATCTACACGGTCATCGACCAGCTCGCCGCCCAGGGCAAGGCGGTCGTCTTCATCTCCTCCGAGCTTCCCGAGCTGCTCGGCATGTGCGACCGCATCTACACGATGGCCGCCGGGCGGCTGACCGGTGAGGTGCAGCGGGCCGAGGCCACGCAGGAAGTGCTGATGCGCCATATGACGAAGGACAAAGAGGTAACGCGATGAGCACGGATGTGACCGCCAAGAGCCCGGCCCCCGCGCCGCCGGGCAGGAGCGGACCGGCTGCCGACGGGGGACTGCTCGGCGTGGTGCTGGCCGGCCTGCGCCGCAACATGCGCCAGTACGGCATGCTGATCGCGCTCGGCCTGATCGTGGTCCTCTTCGCGGTCTGGACCGACGGGGACCTGCTGCTGCCGCGCAACGTCTCCAACCTGGTGCTGCAGAACAGCTACATCCTGATCCTCGCGATCGGCATGATGCTGGTGATCATCGCGGGGCACATCGACCTGTCGGTCGGCTCGCTCACCGCGTTCGTCGGCGCCTTCGCGGCCGTACTGACGGTGCAACACGGGATCTCCTGGCCCGTCGCGCTGGTGCTGTGCCTGGTGGTCGGCGCGGTCGCCGGCTCGATCCAGGGCTATCTGATCGCCTATCTCGGCATACCGTCGTTCATCGTCACCCTCGCCGGGATGCTCCTCTTCCGCGGCCTCACCGAGATCCTGCTCAAGGGGCAGACCCTCGGCCCGTTCCCGGACGGACTGCAGAAGCTCGGCAACGGCTTCCTGCCCGAGGTCGGCCCGAACACCAACTACCACAACCTCACCCTGCTGCTCGGGCTCGTCCTGATCGCGGCCGTGGTGTGGCAGGAGTTCCGGGACCGCCGCCGCCAGCAGGAGTTCTCCCTGGACGTGCTGCCGACCCGGCTGTTCCTGCTCAAGCTGACCGCCCTGGTCGCCGCGATCCTCGTCCTGACCCTGCTGCTCGCCAGCTACAAGGGCGCCCCGATCGTGCTGATCATCCTCGGCGCGCTGGTCGTCGGCTACGGCTACGTCATGCGCAACGCGGTCTTCGGCCGGCACATCTACGCGATCGGCGGCAACCTGCCGGCGGCCAAGCTGTCCGGCGTGAAGGACAAGAAGGTCACCTTCTACGTCTTCCTGAACATGGGCGTGCTCGCGGCCCTGGCGGGTCTGGTGGTCGCCGCCCGGCTGAACGCGGCCTCGCCGAAGGCGGGCGTCAACTTCGAACTGGAGGCCATCGCCTCCTCGTTCATCGGTGGCGCGTCCATGAGCGGCGGTGTCGGCACCGTCCTCGGCGCCATCATCGGCGGTCTCGTCCTCGGCGTTCTGAACAACGGTATGAACCTCCTCAGCGTCGGCACCGACTGGCAGCAGGTCATCAAGGGCCTCGCCCTGCTGGTGGCGGTCGGGTTCGACGTGTGGAACAAGCGCAAGTCCGGTTCGTAAGCGCCCAGAAAACGGAGCCGCATCCATGGAACTGAACAGACGCACGGTCATGGCCGGAGCAGCCGCGGCGGGCCTCGCCGCCACCACCCTCGGCGGCACCGCCGCGGCCGCCACGGGAAGGAAGCCGGTGAAGGAGCTCTTCGGCACGCTCGCCGACGGCACGAAGGTGTACCGCTGGTCCCTGGAGAACGGCGGCACCCGGATGAAGGTGCTGTCCTACGGCGGCATCGTCCAGACCCTGGAGCTGCCCGACCGGCGCGGCCGGTACGCCAACGTCGTGGCCGGGTTCGACAACATCGCCGACTACGTGGCGAAGAGCCCGTACTTCGGCGCCCTGATCGGCCGCTACGGCAACCGCATCGGCAAGGGGCAGTTCACGCTGGACGGCACGGCGTACCAGCTCTCCGTGAACGACGGCGTCAACAGCCTGCACGGCGGGGCCAAGGGCTTCGACAAGCACGTGTGGCACGTCGAGCCGTTCGCCAAGGGCTCCGACGTCGGGCTGCACCTGCACTACACGAGCGTCGACGGCGAGATGGGCTACCCGGGCACGCTGCGGACGACGGTGACGTACACGCTCACCCGGCACGGCGACTGGCGCATCGACTACACGGCCACCACCGACAAGGCCACCGTCGTCAACCTCACCAGTCACGTCTACTGGAACCTGGCCGGCGAGGGCAGCGGCACGATCGAGGACCACGAACTCACGATCGCCGCCTCCCGCTACACCCCGACCGACTCCGGCCTGATCCCCACCGGCGAGCTGGCCAAGGTCGCGGGCACCCCGTTCGACTTCCGGCACGCCAAGCCCATCGGCCGGGACATCCGGGCGGGCCACGAGCAGCAGGTGCAGGCCAAGGGGTACGACCACAACTGGGTGCTGGACAAGGGGATCACGGCGAAGCCCGAGCACGTGGCCACCCTGCGCGACCCGCGCTCCGGCCGCACCCTGAAGATCGCCACCGACCAGCCGGGCCTGCAGTTCTACTCCGGCAACTTCCTCGACGGGACGCTCACCGGCACCGGCGGCCGCACCTACCGGCAGGGCGACGCCCTGTGCCTGGAGACGCAGCACTTCCCGGACTCGCCGAACCACGCGAACTTCCCGTCCACGGTGCTGCGGCCGGGGCAGACGTACCGGACGTCGACCCTGCACACCTTCGGGGCGTGAACCGGCTCACACCGCCGGTGAGTTGAACGCCACTGCCGTCCCCTCCGTATCGAAGGGTGGCCCGTGCTCCCCCGCACGGGCCACCCTTCGACGGAGGTTCCCTTGCCTGACAACGTCACCTCGTTGTTCCGCAACACCGCCGCGCACAGCCCTTCGATGGCGGCGCTGACGCGGGAGAGCGACGGGTCGGGCCCGGTGGACTTCTGCATCCCGTGCAACCCCTACTTCCCCACTCCCGCCATGTTCGAGGAGATGGGCACCCGGCTGCGCGAGATCGTCACGTACTACCCCAGCAGCGCCGACACCATCACCGCGGAACTGTGCGAGCTGCTCCAGCTCCCGCCGCAGTGCGTGGCCATGGGCAACGGCTCCACCGAGCTGATCACCTGGATCGACCACCTCCTGGTCCGTGAGTCCCTCGCCGTGCCCGTGCCCACCTTCGGCCGCTGGACCGACCAGCCGATGGAGACCGGCAAGCGGGTCGACATGTTCCCGCTCCAGGAGGCGAACGGCTTCGCCCTGGACCTCGGCCAGTACGCCGAGTTCCTCCGCGCCCGCCGCACCCGGGTGGCCGTGATCTGCAACCCCAACAACCCCGACGGCGGCTACCTGCGCCGCCAGCAGATCGTGCAGTTCATGGACGCCATGGCGGACCTCGACCTGGTGATCGTGGACGAGTCCTTCCTGGAGTTCGCCGACGCGGAGGCCGAACCGAGCGTCGTCCAGGAGGCCATGCTCCGCCCCAACGTGATCGTCCTGCGCAGCCTCGGCAAGAACTTCGGCCTGCACGGCATCCGCTTCGGCTACCTCGTCGCCAACCCCGCGCTCGCGGGCAAGGTCCGCTCGATGCTGCCGAAGTGGAACCTCAACTCCTTCGCCGAGCACGTCGTGTTCATGCTGAAGGAGCACGGCGCCGCGTACGCGCAGAGCCTGACGCAGGTCCGCCGCGACCGCCTGGAGATGGCCAGCCACCTCTCCGCGCTCCCCGGCCTCACCGTCTACCCCTCCCAGGGCAACTTCCTCTTCGTGCGCCTGCCCGTCGGCGCCGAGGGCACGGTGGTGCGGGACCGGATGCTCACCGAGCACCGGATCCTGGTCCGCGAGTGCGGCAACAAGATCGGATCCTCCAGCCGCTTCCTGCGGCTCGTGGTGCGCCCCCAGGTCGACGTGCGTCGCCTGGTGTCCGGCCTGGAACAGGTGCTCTACGGGTCCAGGAGGGGAGCCGCCGTACCCGAGCCGGGCACCGGGACCAGCTACAGCTCGGGTACGGCGGCGGTCGACCGGCTGGTCAGCGAGACCAACGGGGCCGGCATGCGGCTCGCACCAGCCGGCCCCGCTCCGGCCGCC
>NZ_JBEXKG010000211.1:0-10484 GCF_040609555.1 Streptomyces sp. NPDC004658 | reverse complement strand
CGGCGGCGAGGGCCGCCGCGAGCACGTCCGGGGCCGCCGCCCCGGACCGGCCGCCCTCGATGAACGCGAACGTCGTCGCGAGCAGGACCAGGCCGCCGAGCAGCAGCCCGGGCAGGTCCAGCGGGTGGGCCGTCGTCTCCCGGCTCTCGCGGACGACGGCGAGGGAGCAGACCAGGGCGAGCAGCACGATCGGCACGTTGATCAGGAAGATCGCCCGCCAGCCCAGCCCGTCGGTCAGCACCCCGCCGAGCAGCGGGCCGGCGGGCAGTGCGAGGCTGCCGATGCCGGCCCAGACGCCGACGGCACGGGCCCGCTCGGCCGGGTCGGGGAAGGCGCGGCCGATGATGGCCAGCGTGCCGGGGAGCAGCAGCGCGGCGCCCGTGCCCTGCACCACCCGGGCGGTGACCAGCACGGGCACGCCGGGGGCGAGGCCGCAGCCGAGGGATCCCGCGCCGAACACGGCCAGCCCGGCGAGCACGACGCGCTTGTGGCCGTACCGGTCCCCCGCCGTGCCGCTGGTGAGCATCAGAGCGGCGAGGGCCAGCGCGTAGCCGTCCACGACCCACTGGAGCCCGCGGACGTCCGTGCCCAGGCCGGAGCCGATCGCGGGCAGGGCGACGTTGACGATCGTGACGTCGAGCAGCACCAGGAAGTACCCGGCGCACATGACGACGAGGACGGTGTACGGGGAACCGGCGCGCGGGGCGGGACGCACCGCGCGCCGCAGGAGTGCTGCCGGTGACTGGGCCATGCACCACGGGTACCACCCGGCACCGACAATCCGCCCCGGCACCCGCAATCCGCCGCTAGTCGGGGTCTCCGGCCACGCGCGCGTGCAGGTGCTGGTCGTGCCAGCCGTCGGCGTGCAGCAGGGCGCTGCGCTGGGTGCCCTCGTAGCCGAATCCGGCCTTCTCGGCGACCCGGCAGGACGCCGGGTTGGCGAGGGAGTGGCACAGGATCAGGCGGTGCAGACCGAGGTCGTCCATGGCCCACCGGCTCAGCCGGCGCGCAGCCTGTGCGGCGAGCCCCGTTCCGCGTGCCGCGGGCAGCACCCAGTAGAGGATCTCGGCGGTGCCGGCGGCGAGGTCGACGTCGTCGAGTCCGGCGAGGCCCACGGGCGCGCCGCCGTCGGGGGCGATGGCCCAGACGGCACCGGTCTCGGCCCGTCGGCGTGCGTGCATGCGCTCGATCCGGGCCCTGGCCTCCGCGCGGTCGGCGACGCGGAAGAGGTTCCACCTGGTGATGTCCGGGTCCTGCCCGGCGGTGAGCAGGGCGTCCGCGTCGGCGTCGGTCGACTGCCAGGGCCGCAGTGCGAGGCCGCCGGGCAACGGCAGCACGGGCTGGTCGGGCTCGGCGAGGCGGCCCGGGGGTACGACAGCGGGTATGCCGGAGCTGGAGATCACCGGCGCATCCTGCCACAGCGGAGGACCACCAGCGCTCCGCTACCGCCGCGGCAGCCGGTGCAGGGTCACCTCGGTGAGGGCTCCGTCGGCGACCGTGGCCGTGAGGTACGTGCAGTGGGGCTGGCGGCGGCGGTCCGTCGGGGAGCCGGGGTTGAGCAGCCGCAGGCCGCCGGGGGCGGTGGTGTCCCAGGGGATGTGGCTGTGCCCGAAGACCAGGACGTCCAGGTCGGGGAAGCGGGCGGCGCAGCGGGCCTCGCGGCCCTGGGCGGGCCCCGTCTCGTGGACGACCCCGAAGCGCAGGCCGCCCAGTTCGGCGCGGGCCACCTCGGGAAGCCTGGCGCGCAGCTCGGGGCCGTCGTTGTTGCCGTACACGCCGATCAGCCGGCGGCTGCGGCTCTCCAGCAGCTCGAGGGTGGCGGTGTCGACCCAGTCCCCGGCGTGGAGGACGACGTCCGCGCGCGGGAGTTCGGCGAGCAGCTGCTCCGGGAGCACCTTGGCGCGCTTGGGCAGGTGCGTGTCGGACATGAGCAGGAGGCGCACCGCGTCAGCCTATGCGGAGGAGGAGGTCAGGCGGCGGATGCCGCGTACGGTGGCCAGCAGCGCGGCGCCGGCGCCGAGAGTGGCGGCGGCGGGGTGGCGGACCAGGGTCTCCTGCCACGAGCGGGCGTGGGCGGTGTCGTCGAAGGAGCCGTGGGCGCCCTGGTCGTCGGCGGGCTCGCGGTCCACCGGTTCGAACAGGTTGTCCAGGCCGGCGGGCGGGATGCGGTCGGTCTGCTGGGAGTCGTAGCCGGTGCGGGCGAGGTAGCGGTCGAGCAGCGCCGGGGCGAACCGGTTGGCCCAGATGGTGGCGACGGTGGACGCGCCGACGTAGTACTGCTTGCGGCCCGGGTGGTCGGCGGCGTAGAGGACGCCCCGCGCGGCCACCTCGGGCTGGTAGATCGGCGGGACCGGCATCGGGTGCCTGGCCAGGCGTGAGCGGACCCATTCGAACTGGGGGGTGTTGACGGCGGGCATCTGGGCGACGGTGATGCGGACGTTGCTGCCGCGGTGGAGCAGTTCCGTGCGCAAGGAGGAGGTGAAGCCGTTGATGGCGTGCTTGGCCCCGCAGTACGCCGACTGGAGGGGGATCGACCGTTCCCCGAGCGCGGAGCCGACCTGCACGACCGTGCCCCGGTCGCGCGGGAGCATGCGCTTCAGGGCGGAGCGGGTGCCGTTGACGAAGCCGAGGTAGGTCACCTCGGTGATCCGCTTGTACTCCTCGGGGGTGATCTCCTCGAACGGCGCGAACACGCTGGCGAAGGCGCAGTTGATCCAGACGTCGATGGGGCCGAACTCCTTCTCCGCGGCCTCGGCGACGGCCTCCGTCTGGGCCGGGTCGGCCACGTCGGCGGGCCGTACCAGGGGCCGTCCGCCGAGCGCCGCGACCTCGTCGGCCGCCGCCTCCAGGCCGCCCTCGCCGCGCGCGACCAGGACGACGTCGGCGCCGCGCCGGGCGTACAGACGGGCGGTGGCGCGGCCGATGCCGGCGCTGGCGCCGGTGATGACGACGGTGGGGGGCATGTTCCTCTCCTCCTGCTTGCGCGGTGTCGTGTCACTCCACCCGGTAGGGCGCCGCCCGTTCCTCCGCGGGCGCCGGGGCGGGGCCGGGTGTCACCTCCCGAGCCGCCGCAGTCCGGCGACGGCGCCCAGGGAGAGGGCGGCCAGGGAGGCGGTCGTGGCCCAGCGGGCCGCGCGGGACGGTTCGGCGGGGCGGTCGGCGAGCCTCTCCGGGTGGTCGCTGGGCAGGTTGCCGTCGAGGCCGAGCGCGAGGACCTCGGCGAGGTGCAGGGCGCGACGGCCCGTGTTGCCCTGCTCGATCTGGGTGCGGCAGCTGAAGCCGTCGGCGAGGACCAGGCTGTCCGGGGCGGCTCCGCGCACGGCGGGCAGGACGCCGAGTTCGGCGACGGCCATGGACACCTCGTGGTGGCCGCGTTCGAAGCCGAAGTTGCCGGCCAGGCCGCAGCAACCCTCGTCGAGCACCTCGGCGTCGAGGTGGGCGCGGCGCATCAGTTCGCGGTCGGCGTCGAACTTCATGACGGCGTGCTGGTGGCAGTGGGTCTGTACGGTCGCCTGCCGGGCGAGCTGCGGGGGCCGCCAGCCCTCGGGGGCGTGGTGGACGAGTTGTTCGGCGAAGGTGCGCGTCTGGGCGGCGAGCCGTTCGACGTCCTGGTCGCCGGGCATCAGCTCGGGGGCGTCGGCGCGGAAGACGGCCGTGCAGGAGGGCTCCAGGCCGATCACCGGGGTGCCGGCGTCCAGGTAGGGGCGCAGCACGTCGAGAGTGCGGCGCAGCACCCGTTTGGCGGTGGGCAGTTGTCCGGTGGAGATCCAGGTGAGACCGCAGCACACCGGCTCGGACGGCACGGCGATCCGGAAGCCGGCGTCCTCCAGGACCCGGACGGCCGAGATCGCGATCGAGGGGTGGAAGTAGGTGCTGAACGTGTCGGGCCACAGCACGACGGTGCGCGGGTCGGCCGGGTCGGGCTCCACCCGGTCGCGGGCCCGCCACCACTGGAGGAAGGACTGCCCGGCGAACACCGGTGCCGGGCGGGCCTCGTCGATCCCGGCGAGCCGTTTGCCCAGGGACGCGAGGCCGGGCGCGTGCAGCGCGGCGTTGACCAGGGACGGAGCGGTCCGGGACAGCCGGGCCCAGAGGGGCAGCCAGCCCATGGAGTAGTGGGCCATGGGACGCAGCCGTCCCTCGTAGTGGTGGGACATGAACTCGGCCTTGAGGGTGGCCATGTCGACGCCGGTCGGGCAGTCGGACTTGCAGCCCTTGCACGCCAGGCAGAGGTCGAGGGCGTCGCGTACGGCGGTGGAGCGCCAGCCGTCCTCGATGGCGGAGTCGGCGTGCCCGTCGAGCATCTCGAACAGCAGCCGGGCCCGGCCGCGGGTGGAGTGCTCCTCCTCCATGGTGGCCCGGTAGGAGGGGCACATGACGCCGCCGGAGTGGCCGCGGCAGTTGCCGATGCCGACGCAGCGCATCACCGCGCGGTTGAAGGAGTGGTCGTCCTCGGGATAGCCGAAGTGGGTCGTCGGGGTGGCGGGCCGCCAGGTGGGGCCGAGCCGCAGCTGTCCGTCGACGGGGTTGGGGTGGACGACCTTGCCGGGGTTCATCCGGTTGCCGGGGTCGAAGAGGGCCTTGAGTTCGCCGAACGCGGTGACGAGCCGTTCCCCGAACATGCGGGTGAGCAGTTCTCCGCGTGACTGGCCGTCGCCGTGCTCGCCGGAGAGGGAGCCGCCGTAGGAGGCCACGAGGTCGGCGGCCCGCTCCACGAACCGCCGGAAGTCGGCCACCCCCTGGGCGGTCTTCAGCCCGAAGGGGATGCGGGTGTGCACGCAGCCCTGGCCGAAGTGCCCGTACAGGGAGGGGTGGTCGTAGTCGAACTCGTCGAACAGGTCCTTCAGGTCGCGCAGGTAGTCGCCGAGCCGCTCGGGCGGTACGGCGGAGTCCTCCCAGCCCTCCCAGGTCTCCCGGTCGTCCGGCGGGCGGGCGGTCACGCCGAGTCCGGCCTCGCGGGCCCTGAGCATCTTCTGCTCGCGTTGGGGGTTGTCGGAGAAGGCGACGTTGGCGTCCTTCTCGCCGCGGCCGATGGCCCGCAGCAGCGCGTGCGCCTGTTCGTCGACGTCCTCCTGGCTGTCGCCGCTGTACTGCACCATCAGCCAGCTGTCGCCCTCGGGCAGGATGGCGAGGGAGTCCAGGTAGGCGCCCTCCTCGCGCATCAGCTGGGCCATGCGCCCGTCCAGGGCCTCCAGCTGGCTGGGCGAGCAGTGCTCCAGCAGGCGGGAGACGTCGTCGCCGGCGGCGCAGATGTCGTCGTAGCCGAGGACGAGCAGCGACTGGTACGGCGGCACGGGCACGAGGTCGAGTTCGGCGCGCAGGACGGTCACCAGGGTGCCCTCGCTGCCGACGAGCGCCTTGGCGACGTCGAAGCCGTTCTCGGGCAGCAGGGAGTCCAGGTTGTAGCCGGAGACGCGGCGGGGGATCTTGGGGTAGCCGCGGCGGATGTCGGCCAGGTACTCGGTGGCGATGCGGTCGAGGCCTGCGTAGATCTCGGCGAGCCGCCCGCCGCCGGCGATGATGCGGGCGCGCTCGTCGGGCGGGGTGGGGCCGACCCAGGCGCGCTGTCCGTCGTAGGTGAGGATCTCCAGGCGCCGGACGTTGTCGACGGTCTTGCCGTAGGCCTGGGCGGAGGCGCCGCAGGAGTTGTTGCCGATCATGCCGCCGAGCGCGCAGTGGCTGTGGGTGGAGGGCTTGGGGCCGAACTGGAGCTGGTGCGGGGCGAGGTGCCGGTTGAGTTCGTCCAGGACGATGCCGGGTTCCACCACGCAGGTGCGCCGTTCCGGGTCGACGGAGAGCACGCCGGTGCAGTACTTGCTCCAGTCGATCACGACGGCGGTGTTGGTGGACTGTCCGGCCAGGCTGGTGCCGCCGCCCCGGGAGAGGACGGGGGCGTCGAAGCGTGCGCACACCGAGACCGCCCGGGCGCCCGCCTCGACGGTGCGGGGCACGACGACACCGATCGGGACCTGCCTGTAGTTCGAACCGTCCGTGGCGTAGGCGCCGCGGCTGCCCGCGTCGAAGCGGACTTCGCCGTCCACCTCGGCGCTCAGGGCCGCCTCCAGGCCGGACATGTCCGGAGGGGTCATCTGCGCTCCTCGATCTCGCTGCGTGGGTGCACCGACGTGACCGCGCGGGCCGCGCTGTCCGCGACCGGCGAGTACCCGGCAAAAAGACAGGCAAAACTGAACAGTTACAGCTGGACAGTCTGGGCTGTCGGATCTAGCCTGGCGGCATGGCTGACATCTCCGACTCCGCCTCCCGCGCCGCACGCGATCTGCGCGTGGTGTTCAGCAGGCTGCGGCGCCGCATCCGCGAGGTGGCGCAGGACGCCGACCTCAGCCCCTCGCAGGAATCGGCGCTCACCCTGGTCGGCAAGCACGGCGCGGCCACGGCCAGCGCGCTCGCCGCCGCGGAGGGGGTGCGCCCGCAGTCCATGGCCAGCACGCTGGCCGCCCTGGAGCAGCACGGGCTGATCCGCCGCGCCCCCGACCCCGACGACGGCCGCCGCCAGCTGGTCACCCTGACCGACGGCGGCCGGGCCCGTGTCGAGGGGAACCGGCAGGTGCGCGAGGAGTGGCTGGCCCGCGCCTTCCAGGACCGCTACACGGAGGAGGAGCGGCAGACCGTCCTCGCGGCGCTCGCACTGATGGAACGGCTCTCCCGGCCGTGATACCGAGGCTCACCGCGCACGCCCGGACCGCCGGCGCCTCCCCCACCGGATTCGACCGCCGGCTCATCGCGCCGATGATCCTCGGCTCGGTCCTGAACCCGGTCAACTCCTCGATGATCGCCGTGACGCTCGTGCCGATCGGCGTGGCGTTCGGCGCCCCGCCCGCCGAGACGGTGTGGCTGGTCTCGGCGCTCTACCTCGCCACCGCCGTCGGCCAGCCCGTCATCGGCCGCCTGGTGGACATGTACGGCCCGCGCAGGCTCTACCTCGCCGGTACGGCACTCGTCGGTGCCGCCGGCCTGCTCGGCGCGCTCGCCCCCTCGCTCGGCGTGCTGATCGCGGCCCGGGTGCTGCTGGGCCTCGGCACGTCGGCGGCGTACCCGGCGGCCATGCGGCTGACCCGCGCCGAGGCCGAACGCACCGGGCGGGACAGCCCGGCGGGGGTGCTGACCGCGCTCGCCGTCGCCAACCAGACGGTGGCGGTCGTCGGGCCCGCGCTCGGCGGGCTGCTGATCCACCTGGGCGGCTGGCGGGCGGTGTTCACCGTCAACGTGCCGCTGTCGGCGGCCTGTCTGGTGCTCGGCGCGCTGCGGCTGCCCCGGTCCGAGACCCGGCGGCGCGGCCTGGACGTGCCCGGCATGGCGCTGTTCGCCGTCCTGCTGGTCGCGCTCATGCTGTTCCTGACGGAGCCGCGGGCCGACCGCTGGTACCTGCCCGTGCTGTCCGCCGCGGCCGCCACCTGCTTCGCGCTGCGCGAGCTGAGGGTGCCGGACCCGTTCGTCGACCTGCGCGTCCTCGGCGGCAACGGCCCACTGCTCGCCACCTACCTGCGCCAGCTGCTCGGCTACACCACCGCCTACGGCTTCCTGTACGGCTACACGCAGTGGCTGGAGCAGGGCCGCGGGCTCGGCGCGTCCACGGCCGGGCTCGCGCTGCTGCCGCTGTCGGTGGCGGCGCTCACCGCGTCCGCGCTGGCCGGGCGCCGTGAGGCGGTGCGCGCCAAGCTGATCACCGGTTCCGTCCTCCAGCTCGCGGGCTGCGCGCTGCTGCTCCTGATCGGCGACCACAGCCCGTTCTGGCAGCTGCTCGGGGTCGGCGTGCTGCTCGGCGTCCCGCAGGGGCTGATCGGCCTCGCCACGCAGAACGCGCTGTACCGGCAGGCCGAGCCGGAGCGGATCGCCTCCGCGGCCGGGCTGCTGCGGACCTTCACGTACCTCGGCGCGCTGGGCGCGTCCGCCGCGACCGCGGCGTTCTACCCGCACCGCGCCGACACGGCCGGGCTGCACAGCCTGGCCCTGTTCATGCTCGCCGGCTCGGCACTGCTGCTGGCGACGACCCTGCCCGACCGATCCCTCGGCCGGCTGACCCCCCGAGACACCCGAAAGGCCTGACCGACCCATGTCGCTCACCACGCTCGACCCCCGTACCGCCCTCGTCGCGATCGACCTCCAGAACGGCATCGTGGCCATGCCCACCCAGCCGTACCCGGGCACCGAGGTCGTCTCCCGCACGGCCGCGCTCGCCGACGCCTTCCGCTCCCACGGGTTGCCCGTGGTCCTGGTCCGGGTGTCCTTCGCGCCGGACGGGGCGGACGCCGTCCCCGGCCGCACCGAGCGCCAGCCGCGCGGGCTCGCCTTCCCGGAGGGCTGGGACGTCGTCGTCGACGACCTGTCCGGGCACCCCGGCGACATCCGCGTCACCAAGCACAACTGGAGCGCCTTCCACGGCACCGACCTGGACGTCCAGCTGCGCCGCCGCGGCATCACGCAGATCGTCCTGACCGGCATCGCCACCAGCATCGGCGTCGAGTCCACCGCCCGGGACGCCTACGCGCACGGCTACCACGTCACCCTCGCCACGGACGCCATGGCAGACGCCGACGCGGAGGCGCACGCGAACAGCGTCGAGCGCATCTTCCCGCGGCTCGGTGAGACCGGCACGACGGCCGAGATCCTGGAGCTGCTGGCGAAGACCCACGCCTGACCGCCGGCTCAGCGGGCGGCCCGCCGCTTGAGCGGCTCCCACCAGGACCGGTGGGCGCGGTACCAGGCGACCGTCTCGGCGAGGCCCGTGGTGAAGTCGCGGCGCGGCCGGTAGCCGAGTTCCTCGCGCGCCTTGCTCCAGTCGAGCGAGTAGCGCAGGTCGTGGCCCTTGCGGTCGGGGACGTGCACCACCTGCTCCCAGCCCGCGCCGCACGCCTCCAGCAGCAGGCCGGTCAGCTCCTTGTTGGTCAGCTCCGTGCCGCCGCCGAGGTGGTACACCTCGCCGGGGCGGCCCCGGGTGCGGACCAGGTCGATGCCGTGGCAGTGGTCGTCGACGTGCAGCCAGTCGCGGACGTGGCGCCCGTCGCCGTACAGCGGGACGGGCAGGCCGTCGAGGAGGTTGGTCACGAAGAGCGGGATCACCTTCTCGGGGAACTGGCGCGGCCCGTAGTTGTTGGAGCAGCGGGTGATCCGCACGTCCAGGCCGTGGGTGCGGTGGTGGGCGAGGACGACGAGGTCGGCGGCGGCCTTCGACGCGGCGTACGGGGAGGTGGGCGCGAGCGGCTGGGCCTCGGACCAGGAGCCGGTCCGGATCGAACCGTAGACCTCGTCGGTGGAGACGTGCACGAACGGGCCGGTGCCGTGCCGCAGGGCCGCGTCCAGCAGGGTCTGGGTGCCGAGCACGTTGGTGCGGACGAACTCCCCGGCCCCCTCGATCGACCGGTCGACGTGCGACTCGGCGGCGAAGTGCACCACCTGGTCGGCGTCCGCCATCAGTGCGTCGACCAGGCCGGCGTCACAGACGTCCCCGTGTACGAAGTCCAGCCGGGGGTGTCCGACGGGGAGGCCGGTGAGCGTGCCGGCGTAGGTGAGCTTGTCCAGCACGGTGACGCGGGGCGCGTCCGGGCCCCCGTCGGCGAGCAGCCTGCGGACGTAGTGCGAGCCGATGAAGCCGGCGGCGCCGGTGACGAGCAGGTTCATGCCCGGAGTATGACCGGAGCCCGCCGGGAGGAGCGGAGCCCGCCGGCCCCGCCCGAGCGTGGCGCCGTACGGCCCTCGCTCGGGCGTTCAGTCCTCGCCGCGCACGATGTTGTCCTCGAGGTCCGGGCCCTGCCGCTGCGCGGAGGTGCGGT
Organism: Streptomyces sp. NPDC004658; assembly: GCF_040609555.1. Classification (NCBI taxonomy): domain Bacteria; kingdom Bacillati; phylum Actinomycetota; class Actinomycetes; order Kitasatosporales; family Streptomycetaceae; genus Streptomyces; species Streptomyces sp. NPDC004658. Next base: position 696 of record NZ_JBEXKG010000211.1, on the reverse strand, counting down.
CCAGGACGGCGGGCACGCAGGTGCGCACTCCCCTGTTCCGCCGGCGGTGGGCCTCGGCCCAGCCCGTCTCCGTGGGGGGTATGGCCGGTTTCTCACTGGCATGCGCGGTCACGTCGTTCATCTTCCTTCTGTGGCCCCGCTCGCCGCGGGCGCCGTTCGCCGGGCCCGCCCGGGCCCGGGGTGTGAGGTGTGCCGGACCGGGTCCCCGGGGCGGGCGGTCCGCAAACGCGGCGGTGCCCCGCACCGGGTCAGGTACGGCCGCCGCCACCGCCGCCGAAGGAGCCGCTGGAGCCGGGCGACCAGCGGGGGCGCCGCTGGTCGTCGGCGCGCTTGGTGCCGACGTTGCCGAGCTGGTGGGGGGTGAGGCGCTCGCTGTCGTCGGCGGCCCGGGGCACCTCGTCGGGCTCGCGGACCTCACGGGTCTCGTGGACCGGCCCCGACGGCGGAATCCTCGGCTGCTCGTCGGGCCGCGGCGGTGCCGGTTCCCGTTCGCGCACCTTGAAGCCCAGCCGGAAGGCCCAGATGAGTCCCGCGACGCAGGCCACTCCGGCGATCAGGATGAGCGCGTAGCCGAAGGCCTGGGCGCCGGTGGCCGCTTCGTACATGGCAGTGTTCATGAGCGCCGGGTACCCGGCGCGGCGCGACGGATGCGCGCGCCCGCCCGAACCGGCAGGCCGGCGGCCCGGCGGACCTGCC
>NZ_JBEXKG010000210.1:0-10515 GCF_040609555.1 Streptomyces sp. NPDC004658 | reverse complement strand
GAGCAGGGAACCGACGCCGACGGCCGTCGCGCCGGCGGCGAGGCAGGCGCGGGCGGCGGCCTCGTCGACTCCGCCGACCGGGACGAACGCGGCGTCGGGGAACGGGCCGCGCAGGACCTTCAGATAGGCCGCTCCCCCGGCCTGGGCGATCGGGAAGATCTTCAGCGCCGCCGTGCCCATGGTCCGGGCGGCGATCACATCGGTGGGGGTGAAGACCCCGGCGAGCACCGGCAGACCGAGGTCGTGTGCCGCGGCTACGGCGTCCCCCAGGCCGGGTGTGACCAGGAACGCCGCTCCCGCGCGGCGGGCGGCACGTGCGTCGTCGGCGGTCAGGACGGTGCCGGCGCCCAACGGGCGGCCGGGGCCGAGGAGTTCCCGGGCCCGCGCGAGGACGGTGAGGGCGTCGGTGCCGCTGAGCGACACCTCGATGAGGTCGAGGCCCTCCTCGGCGAGGCCGGTGAGGGCGCGGTGGGCGCTGGCGGCGGTGAAGCGGCCGTGGAAGTCGACGGCGACGTCCCGGTCGGGGCCGAGCGCCTCGCGGGCCGCCGCGACCCGGGCGACGACGGCTGCCGTCTCGGCCGGGGTGGTGATCGGCGAGGTGGCCCCGGCGGCGTTCTCTTCACCGCCGTGAAGCCGGCCTCCACCTGGGCCGCTATCTGGTCGGCCAGTTCGGCGGGTTCGTCGCCGCCGACCCAGGCGTAGACCCGGACGCGTTCACGCACGGGCCCGCCGAGGAGGGCGTGCACGGGGGCGCCGTAGGTCTTGCCGGCGATGTCCCACACGGCCTGGTCGAGGCCGGCGACCGCGCTGGAGAGCACGGGGCCGCCCCGGTAGAAGCTGCCCTAGGACCTGCCAGTGGTCCCGGATGCGCAGCGGGTCCTGTCCGAGAAGCTGTTCGGCGAGGACGCCGACGGCGGCGCGGACCACTTCGGCGCGTCCTTCCACGACGGGTTCGCCCCAGCCGACCACGCCGTCGTCGGTCTCGATCCGGCAGAACAGCCAGCGTGGCGGTACCAGGAACGTCTCTATGCGGGCGATCCTCACTTGCCGCCGGTGCCTTTCGTGTCGTCGGGGCCGTCGATCCGGTCCAGGTCGCGTCCGGCCTGCTCGAGGAGGGCGTGCATGGCGGCCTCGGCGGCCCGCGGGTCCCGGTCGCGTACGGCGTCCAGGACGGCGCGGTGGGCGGGGACCGGGTCCTCGCTGTGCGGGGAGCTGTGCACCAGGCGGTCGCGGTGGGCGAGGCCGGACTCGATCACCATCTTCATGCGTTCCAGCAGCTCGTTGTGGGTGGCGGCGAGCAGGGCGCGGTGGAAGGCGAGGTCGGCCTCGACGGCGTGGGCGGGGTCGGTGTCGTGCTCTCCCATGGCCGCGAGGGCGGCGTCCAGGGCCGCGAGGTCGTCGTCGGTGCGGCGTTCGGCAGCGAGGCGGACGGCGGCCGGCTCGATGATGGACCGCACCTCGGCGAGGTTGCGCAGCAGCGCCCGGTCGGCCCCGTCGGCGGCGCCGCCCTCGAACTGCCAGCGCAGGACGTCGGCGTCGAGGAGGTTCCAGTCGGCGCGGGCCCGGACGAAGGTGCCCCGTTTCTGGCGGGCGTCGACCATGCCCTTGGCGGCCAGGACCTTCAGGGACTCGCGCAGGGCGGTGAGGCTGACGTCCAGTTCGCTCTGCAACGCCACCAGGTCGAGCGTGGCTCCCTCGGGGATCTCGCCGCCCAGGATGCGGCGGGCCAGCGCCTCCACCGTCTGGCCGTGCACGCCGCGGCGGGCGTAGGGCGTCATGTCGTACAGCCTTTCTCTTCGGGTGCGCGCTGCCGGACGGGTTCGGATGCGCGCGTGTCGGACGAGTATGGACCGGTGCGGGCGCTCGTCACGCGGACGCCTTGGTGACGCTCCGGCCCCCGTCGACGACGAGGTGCGCACCGGTGATGAAGGAGGCCTCGTCGGCGCAGAGGAAGGCGATGGCCGCGGCGACCTCCTGCGGGGTGCCGAAGCGGCGGGCCGCGGTCGCGGCGACGCTCAGCTCGCGTTCCTCGGGCGGCACCCGGTCCCAGGCCGCGGTCAGCACCGGTCCCGGCAGAACGGCGTTGACGCGCACCTCGGGGCCGTACTCGACGGCGAGCCGGCCGCACAGGGCCATTCCAGGGCGATGCCGTAGGCGGGGGCGGGGGCGTCGCGAGGTGCCGTGGCGTCCTGGGCGGCGAGCCAGGGAGCGTACGCGTGACCGGGCACGCCCTGGGTGCTGCCCATGGTGAACGTGCCCCGGGCCAGGTCGAGCCGGGTGTACTGGAACTCCTGGGACCACTGGCCGGTCAGGTACGTCAGCCGGGCGGCGCCGGTGACCGGGATGTTCACGGCGGCGGAGTCCAGCCGCTCCAGCCGGAGTTCCTCCTCGCCCGTGCGGGTCAGTTCGGTCCAGCGGTGCAGGACGTCAGTGAGCCTCCGCCAACTTGAGGCCGCAGGTCAAAGGGCTGGTGTGACCGATTCTCGGGGCGCTCACGCTGGTCGTGGGCGACTGCCAGAGGAGTAGATCGTCCGTCAGGGGGCGACTTGCCGATTCCTGCTCTCTGGGCCGGGGTGCCTTCTACGATCCGGTGTATGGATCCCGAGTTGCTGGAACGGATCACCGCGCGGCGTGCGGAGCTGGACGAACTCGAAGAACGGCTGGCCAAGGAGTTGGCGGAGGTGCGGGCTGAGCGGGACGAACTCGCTGTCGCCGAACGGGTCCTTGAACGGGTGAGTGAACCGCTTGCCGACGAACGTGCCTCGGCCGCGCCGGTGCCTGGGCAGGTGGGTGGTCGCGCGGTGATGCTGATTCCGCACCACGCGCCGGACGTCGAGGAGACCGTGCTCCCGCCGGAGTACCAGCGCATTCTCGCCATCGTGCGGCAGGCGGCCGGACCGGTTATGGCCCGGCAGGTCGGCGAGACGCTGGGGGTGGACATCAGCGTGCGGTCCAAGCTGGAACCGCTGCGAGGGAAACTGGTCAGGCTGACCGACCGCGGCTGGCTACGGAAAACGCCCGACGGCCGGTTCACCACCCGCCTGTAACCAGGCACGCCACCACTTGGCGGTGCGGTGAGGGCGTAACCGGGGTGCCTCCAGCGGTCGTTGGGACTGTGTGACGAGAACCCATGAGCGCGCCGAGGACACCTGCCCGCTTGTCTACCAGTGCCGTCTGCCGCTGTCTACGAGCACCGTCAACCACCTCGCCGATCTGCTGCGACGCCACTTGAAGGCGATACGGTCCAGGTGGCGGGCCCTACCGCCCGGAAGGATCGCAGTGATCGTCCTGGCCGTACTGCGTCACGACCAGCGCCTGGCCGACCTGGCCGGCGGCAACAACGTGTCCGAGTCCACCGTCCGTCGCTGGCGCGACGAGGTGATCGAGCTGCTCGCCGCGCAGGCGCCCCGCCTGGACCGTGCCCTGAAGAAAATCGCCAAACGGGGCGGGGAGGTGGTCCTGATCGACGGCACCCTCATCCGCACCCAGCGCCGCACTGGGAGAGCCGACCGGCGGAACTACTCCGGCAAGCACCGCAGTCATGGCCTGCACTTCCTCGCCCTGACCGACGAGAGAGGCCGCCTGATCTGGATATCCGCAGCCCGGCCCGGCTCCACACACGACAACACCGCCGCCCGCCATGACCACATCCTGGCCCACCTGCGTGCCGCCGGCCTCGGGGCGTTGGCCGACCTCGGCTTCCGCGGCCTGGACAACGACATCCGCGACCCCGTGATCGTCACCGGCTTCGCCGCCACCCGCACCCACAAGCTCACCCCCGGCCAGAAGGCCGCCAACCGCGTCCTCACCATCGGACGCGCCCCCGTCGAACACGGCTTCGCCCACCTCAAGAACTGGCGGATCCTCACCAAACTCCGCACCGACCCCGCCCGCGCCACCCACCTCCTGCGCGCCCTGCTCGTCCTGACGAACCTCGAAGTCAACCGCTGAGAGATCTACACAGCAGACAGTCACCCACGACGAATTCGGGTCTCCCGGCACCGGGCATACCGTCCCTTTGCCAGTGCCCCATTGAGCCGACCCCGGACGGCCCCCTGGAACCGGTGTGCGTCAGGGCTGAACGTTCTCCAGGTCCTCAAGGAGGCTGGGGTGGGTCGGCTGCCACCCGAGGGCCTCGCGGGTGTGGGCGCTGGACGCCGGCTGGTCCATGGCGAAGATCGGGCCGAACGGGCCGAAGTTCTCCTGCGGAACTTCCTCAACCGGCAGGTCCAGTCGTCGGCCGATGACCGTCGCGATGTCCAGCACCGCGTCGCCCTCGTCGGCGACGGCGTGCCAGGCCGTCCCGGCCGGTGCGGACTCGAGGGCCAGACGGAACAGGACCGCTGCGTCGAGCGCGTGCACGGCCGGCCAGCGCTGGGTGCCGTCCCCCGGGTAGCCGGCCACCCCGGTGCGGCGCGCTTGATCGGTCAACAGGCCGGCGAATCCGCCCTTGCCCTCGTTGTGGACCGTGCGCGGCATGCGGACGGCCGTGCTGCGCACACCGCGCGAGGCGAGGTCCAGCAGCGCGTTGACCGAACGGCCCCGACCGCCCACCGGTCCGTCGGTCGGCAGCGGATCGGCCTCGACAGAGGCACGTCCCGGCACCCAGGGCGTGCCGGAGACCGTGACGATCGGGCGGTCGCTTCCGATCAGTTCCTGCCCCAGCACGGTGAGAGCGGCGCTCTCCTCGGCGATGGCCTGCGCGAGAGCGTCCGGACTGCCGTAGTCGCGCCCGAATGCCAGACTGATCACGCCGTCGCACTGCGCTGCGCCGGACCGCAGGAGGTCGAGGTCCGCCAGTTCCCCTCGCAGCGCCTTGGCACCGGCTGTCTCGAGAGCCTGCGCGGAGCCGTCCGAGCGAGCCAGTGCGAGAACGGTGTGGCCGTTGCCGAGTAGTTCGGCGACGACGGCGGAGCCGATGGTGCCGGTACCGCCCGTGACGAAGACATGCATGAGCTCTCCCTGAAAGTGATGGGACTCTTGTCCCATCACTGACCCTACACGGTGATGGGACAGGTGTCCCATCACCTATCCTGGTCTCATGGCTAGATGGCAACCGGGAGCGGCCCAGCGACTCGTCGTCGCGGCCGTCGACCTGTTCACCGAGCAGGGGTACGACGCCACCACGGTGACGCAGATCGCCGAGCGCGCCGGCGTCACCAAGAGCACCTTCTTCCGGCACTTCTCCGACAAGCGCGAGCTGCTGGTCGCCGGCCAGGAAACGCTCAGCAGGCTGCTCGCCGACGGCATCACCGAGGCCCCTGCGAGTGCCGGCCCGCTCCAGGCGGTAGCAGCCGGTCTCGAGCGCGCATCGAGCGCCATGGGACCAGCGAACCGCGAACTCGGCCCCCGCCTCAAAGCAGCCGTGGCAGCCAGCACCGAACTACAAGAGCGCGATGCCCTCAAGAGCGTCGGTCTCGCGGCAGCCATGACAGCCGCGCTCATCGCCCGCGGCGTCCCCGAAGTGACTGCGCAACTCGCGGGCGAGCTGGGCGTCCTCGCGTTCAAGCGAGGCTACGCCCAGTGGTCCGAAAGCGATCGTGATGACACAGAAGGGCTCGCGCCGCATGCACTGGCAGCCCTGGAAGAGCTGCGTGCGGCAACCGCATCGCTGGGTTGATCGACGCCGCTCGGCTGTCTTCGGCCGGAACCTGTCGGCGCCATGGGCACTTCGCCCGTCGACCGCCTCCGAGACTCCATGCTCTTCCTGACAGACCTCGAAGCCAATCGCTGACAGATGATCTACTGCGCAGACAGTCACCCACGGCCAGCGTGAGCACTCCGAGAGCCGGTCACGCCAGCCCTTTGACCTGTGATTTCAAGTTGGCGGAGGATCCGTGCCCGGAACGGTGGCGTGGCACAGGGTGGTGCGCAGGCCGAGGACGTGGGCGGCGAAGGTGAGCCGGAGCGTGCCGGGTTCCTCGTGGGCGTCCTCGAAGCCCCACCACACGCCGCGCTCGGAGCCGGGCCGGGCGGCGATGAGGTCCGCGCCGGTGAAGGGGCGCAGTCCGTGCGGGACGTGCGCAGCGTCCAGCGCTGGTGCGGGGTCACTTGACCGCTCCGAGGTTGAGGCCGGCCACGAAGTGGCGCTGGAAGCGCGGGAAGACGGCCACGGTGGGTGCGGCGGCGATGACGGATCCGGCGGCGATCACGTTCCACATGGACACGTACTGGCCCTGGAGGCCGATGAGCGCCGCGGTGATCGGCATGCGGCTGTCGCTGCGCAGGACGGTGATCGCCCACAGCAGGTCGTTGAAGATCCAGGTGAAGGACAGGGCGCTGAGCGCGGCGAGCGCGGGCCGGGTGAGCGGGAGGATGACGCGCCAGAAGATCTGCCAGGGGCCAGCGCCGTCGACGACGGCCGCCTGCTGGATCTCGACGGGGATGTTTAGTAGCAGCTGTTGGTCGCACAGCCCCCGCCGGTCCCGCCGGCGGTTTGGACGAGCCTGTTCACGTCAGCGCGTCGGCGGTCCTCGCGGCGGTGGCCCACCGGGCAGGCAGGGCACGGCCTTTCCGGGCACCGCCCGGTTCCGCACGCCTCAGCCACTCCCGGTAGGCCGGCGCCTCCCGGGCCACGGCCCAGTAGGCCTCCTCCAACTCCGGGTAGGCCTCGTCCAGTTCAGCCTCGCTGCGGGCCGCCAGCAGCAGGCGTACCCCTATCGGGTCGCCCTTCAGCGGGCGGATCGCGAGGTCGGGACGGGGAGGGGCGGTCGGCTGGCTGACCGTGACGACCTCGCCGGTGGCGGCCAGTGAGTACGCGGTGAGGTAGTCGCCGTGCAGCATCTCGGGGTTCAGGCCCGCGGCACGCAGGACCCGGCTCAGGCCGTCCCACTCGCCGTCGACGGTGGAGTCGACCATCCAGCGGTCGCCGGCCAGATCGGCGAGGCTCACCTCCGGCTGCGCGGCGGCCGGATGGTCCGCGGCGAGCGTGACGAACTGCGGTTCGCGCTCGACGAGCACCCGCAGGCACAAGCCGGGCGGGACGCGCAGCGGGCTGCCCTCGACCTCGTGCACGAACGCCATGTCGAGCCGGCCGGCGGCGACCATGGCCAGCAGGGCGTTGGCGGACACGTTCATCTGGAGCGTCGGTCCGGGCCCGGCCCCCCGTGCCCTGAGCAGGCGCAGCCAGCCCGGGATGGCCCGGCTCGCGGTGGCGCCGATGCGCAGCTGGAACCCGCCGGCGGCCCGGGCCGCCGCGGCCCTGGTCTCGGTGACGATCGCCGCCAACTCCGCGACCAGGGGCCGGGCCCGGCTCAGCACGGCCAGTCCCAGCGGGGTGGGACGGCAGCCGGTCCGGGTCCGTACGAAGAGCTGAGCACCGAGGGCGCGCTCGATGCGCCGCAGCTGGGTGCTCAACGAGGGCTGCGCCAGGCCGAGTTGCCGTGCCGCTTTGTGCAGACTGCCGGTGTCGGCGATGGCGCACAGGACGCGCAGGTGCCTCACCTCCAGCTCCATGGGGGGAGCGTAGGGCGGCGCACGGCACCGCACCAGATGTTCACGTCCCAACGAACCCAACGAACCCAACGAACGGGGACGAGTCGGCCCGCGATAGCCCCGGGCTATCCCCGATTGCCATCATCCGCCGACCCGTTGGCCTGCCCGAGACTCACTGGCAACCGATCGTTCCACCCCACAGGACGAGAAGGAGCCCCCCATGGCATCGTTCCGCAGCAGCACCGGGTCGCGGCACACCAGAACACTGCTGACCCTGGCGCTCGGACTCGGTCTGGCCTCCGCCGTGCTGGGTGCCGCGAGCCCCGCGAGCGCCCGGAGCAGCACCCAGGCACCGGCCCGCACCGCCGCCGGATACGTGGGCGCGGCCGACGGAGCCGGCAGCAAGGCGTTCTTCGACGCGGTGCTGAAGTCGGTCGCCGAACGGCGGGCCGGCCAGCCCTCGCTGAAGGTGGTGACCGTCTACTACAACGCCGCGCAGGCCCCGAGTTTCCGCTCCCAGATATCGAGTGCCGCCTCCATCTGGAACAGCTCCGTGTCGAACGTGAAGCTCCAGGCGACCTCAGGCAGCGGCGACTTCGCCTACTACGAGGGCAACGACCCCCGCGGTTCCTACGCCTCCACCAACGGCCACGGCCGCGGCTACATCTTCCTGGACTACGCGCAGAACCAGCAGTACGACTCCGTCCGCGTCACCGCCCACGAGACCGGCCACGTGCTGGGCCTGCCCGACCACTACAGCGGCCCGTGCAGCGAACTGATGTCGGGCGGCGGCCCCGGCCCGTCCTGCACCAACCGGTACCCGAACGCCACCGAGCGCTCCCGGGTCAACCAGCTGTGGGCCAACGGCCTCGCCAAGGCCCTGGCGAAGGTGAACCGCGCCGGCTGATCCCCACACAGCCCCGTCGGTTCACCCCGGTACGGACCGCGGATGCGCCCTGCCGCGGTCCGTACCGCCGTCGTGCAGGCCGGTGCACCACCGCCTGACGGTCACCCCTCCCCCGCGGCCTTCCGCGGGTAGGCGCGCAGCCGCGCGATCGCCGACGGGTCGCGGGGGCTCTCCACCAGGTCGGTGTGGTCGAGGGCGACGATCCGCCGGTGCCTGATACGACCCCCACCGGCAGTTCGGCCGGGGCGAGCAGCAGCCGGGACGGCACGTCCGCCCGCACCGGCGGCACCGTCCCGGCGAACGGGTCCAAACCGCCCGCCGCGGGCGGGTGTTGCGGCGGTCGGCGGTCAGACGGTCTGGAGGACGAGGGCCGCGTTCTGGCCGCCGAATCCGAACGAGGTGCTGAGGACGGCGTCCATCCTGCACCTGCGGGCGGCTTTGGTGACGATGTCGAGGTCGATGCCGGGTTCCGGCGTGTCGAGGTTGGCGGTCGGATGAACGGTCTGGTGGTGCAGCGTCAGGACGCACACGGCGGCCTCGACGGCACCCGCGGCCCCGAGGGAGTGCCCGAGGACGCTCTTGGTCGCCGTGACGGGCGGCGGCCGGCGGAAGACCCGGTGCAGCACGGCGGATTCCATCCGGTCGTTCAACGGCGTGGAGGTGGCGTGCGCGTTGACGTGGTGGATGTCGCCGGGTGCCAGGCCGGCGTCCGCCAGTGCCTGCCGCACGGCGCGTTCGGCGCCCTCGCCCTCGGGATGCGGACTGGTGGGGTGGTGGGCGTCGCTGGTGGCGCCGAAACCGGACAGGACCGCTTTTCCCGGGACCCCGCGGGCACGGGCGTGGTCCCCGCGCTCCAGCACCAGGACGCCGGCGCCCTCCGCCAGGACGAAGCCGTCCCGTTCCGTGTCGAAGGGGCGCGAGGCGCCGACCGGGTCACGGCGGCGGGTGGACAGCGCGCCCAGCCGCCAGAAGCCCATGCTCGACAGCGGCCCGCAGGCGCTCTCCGCCCCGCCGACCACGGCGATGTCGCACATGCCGCCGTTCAGGAGCTGCCGGCCGATGCCGATGGCGGTCGCGCCGGAGGCGCAGGCGGTGCTGACGCCGAGGCCGGGTCCCTTGGCGCCGAGGTCGGCGGCGATCTCGCCGGCCGCCATGTTGGGCAGGGCCCGCGGGACCGTGGTCGGTGAGATCTTCCGGTGGGTGCCCGAGACCAGGCACCGGGCGACGTGCAGGTCGGTGTCCCGGCCGCTGCCGCCCACGCCGATGACCACGCCGACCCGTTCGCCGTCCCACTCCCCCGGCACCAGACCGGCGTCGCGGATCGCTTCCCGGGCGGCGATGACGGCCAGGTGGATGAAGCGGTCGGTGCGCCAGCGCAGCCCGCGTCCCAGTGCGCCGGCGAGTTCCCCGTCCGGGACCCGGCAGCTGAAGTCGACCGGCAGGCCGGCCAGTTCGGGGTCGGTGGACGCCGTGGGCTCCCCCGCGCACAGCCGTCGCCAGGTCGCGTCGGCGCCGACACCGCCGGGGGTGGCCAGACCGATGCCCGTGACGACGGTCTGCGCTCCGCTCATGCGTCGGCGTCCGCCGGGGCGGCGGCCAGGGTGTGCAGGACGGCGCGCGTGGACTCGTCGGTGAACCGGGCCACGTAGTCGGCCACCGCGGCGATGGTGACGCCGGGACCCGTCGGCATCGACTCGTCGGTGAGCGGGACCTCGATGCCGGTCTCCTCCTCGATCACGACGAGCAGTTCCGCCAGGGCGATCGAGTCGAGACCGAGGTGTTGCAGATTGCTGTCGGCGCTCAACTGCGCCGGGTCCATTTCGAAATGGCGGACGATGAGCCGGATCAGCGTGTCCACGATCAGGTGGTCGGCCAAGAATTCCCCCTGGGCTGGAAAAGGTGTTCGGTCGGCGGAATTCCAGCAAAGCGCACGCGCGGCGGGCCCGCCGGTGAGCGGCGCGCGTGTCGGAGAACAATGACCAGAGTGGTCTACGGAGAAACAGGAGTGGTCTACGGAGAAACGCTCGACGCGGTGCTCGCTTCCGGGCGGGGCGGCGCGAGAGCGGTGGACCGGCGCGGCAATCCCCGCCATGCGGCCACCGCGCCGGTGACGGCGACCACGGCCGCCACCCACGCGCTGCGGGTGAGCCCGGCGACGAAGGCGTCCGTCGCCG
>NZ_JBEXKG010000209.1:0-10857 GCF_040609555.1 Streptomyces sp. NPDC004658 | reverse complement strand
GTCGCACGCGGCGGCCGGGCGGCGGCCACGCGCTGCGACGGGAGGGAAGCTCGGAGGGGGCGCACTCTCAGGGGGAGCCCGGGGGTTCGGCGTCGACGGCCGTGCAGGGGCAGGGGGTGTCCGTCAGCCGTACGCCGTCGGGCAGTCCGGTGACCTCCGGGTGACCGTCCTCGGACACCGTCAGCGTCACCCGGGCCTCGCCCAGCGGGACGCCGGTCAGCCGCAACGCGCCGAAGCCGCGCGGCAGCAGGGGGCTGACCCGGACGACGCCGTGCGGCAGGCAGACCTCCGCGCCCAGCAGGACCCGCAGGACGAGCAGCGGGGCGGCCGACGCCCAGGCCTGCGGGGAGCAGGCGGCCGGGTACGGCACCGGCTGGGCGTACTCGGCGCGGTCGAAGCCGCACAGCAGTTCCGGGAGCCGTCCGCCGAAGGCCGCGGCGGCGTCCAGCACGGCGTGGGCGATACGGCGGGCGTGGTCGGCGAAGCCGTACCGCATCAGGCCGGCGGCGACGATGGCGCTGTCGTGCGGCCACACCGAGCCGTTGTGGTAGCTCATCGGGTTGTACGCGGCCATGGAGGTGGCCAGGGTGCGCACGCCCCAGCCGCTGAACAGCTGGGGGGACAGCAGGTGTTCGGCGACGGCGGCTGCCCGGCCGGCGTCGACGATGCCGGTCCACAGGCAGTGCCCCATGTTGGAGGCGAGCGCGTCCACGGGCCGCTTGTCGCCGTCCAGCGCCTCGGCGTACCAGCCGGGTCCGGGCAGCCAGAACCGCTCGTTGAACCGCTGCTTCAGCTCCCGGGCCCGCTTGCGCCACCGCTCGGCGCCGGAGCCGCCCTCCAGTCGCTCGGCCAGCAACGCCCGTGCCAGATAGGCGGCGTACACATAGCCCTGCACCTCCGCGAGCGCGATCGGCGGCTCGGCGATCCGTCCGTCGGCGCCGTTGACGCCGTCCCAGGAGTCCTTCCAGCCCTGGTTGGCCAACCCGCGGTCGGTGGCCCGCCGGTACTCGACGAACCCGTCGCCGTCCCGGTCGCCGTACTCCTCGATCCAGGCCAGGGCCCGGTCGGCGTGCGGCAGCAACTCCCGTACGGCGTCCGGGTCGACGCCCCAGCGGCACAGCTCGCCGAGCAGCATCACGAACAGCGGGGTCGCGTCGACGGTGCCGTAGTAGACGGTGCCGCCCAGCGCCAGCGACGCCTCCACGCCGAAGCGCAGTTCGTGCGGGATCCGGCCCGGCTCCTCCTCGGTCACCGGGTCGACGGCCGAGCCCTGGTGCCGGGCCAGCACCTGGGCGGTACCGAGGGCGAGGTGGGGGTCGAGCGGCAGCGACATCAGCGACGTGAGGATCGAGTCCCGCCCGAACAGGGCCATGAACCAGGGCGCACCGGCCGCCACCACGGGCGTGTCCGGCCGCTCCGGGTCGAAGATCCGAAGCGCTCCGAGATCCCGGCAGCTGCGCCGCAACGTCAGCGCGAGCGCCTCGTCCCCGACCTGGACCCGCGGCCCGGCCTGTCGCCACTCGGAGGTGCGCACCGACGGCCCGGCCTGCTCGACGGGCCGTTCCAGGGGGAACGACGTCGGCGTCTCCACCCCGTCGGTCACCGGTGTCACCAGCACGGACGCCCGCCACACGCCGCGCGGCGGCACGACGGCGCGGAAGGTGAGCTGGCCCGGTGAGCAGACCGCACCCTCGGCGACGATCCGCACGCCTCGGCTCTCGCCGCGCCACTGCCGATTCAGCGCCAGGACCCCGTCGCCGTAGTCGACGCCGTACTGCCCGCGCAGCTCGACCCGGCCTTCCTTCACCGCGAAAAGGTCGGCGAAGTCGGCCTCCGCGCGCAGGGTGAGCCGGCACGCGGCGGCCTCGGTGCCGAGGTTGCGCAGCACCAGGTCCTCGCGCATGCCGGCGCCCACGAAGCGGTGCCGCTCGACCAGTACGGTGGCCTCGCTCTGTCCCGGGCGCGGGCGGGCCCGGCCGAGGAAAAGGGCCTCGTAGGGCTCCTGCGCGATGACGGTGAGCGGGTCCACCTCCTCGTCGTCGACGCGGAGTTGCCATGCCGACAGGATGCGGGTGTCGCGGTGGAACAGCCCGTGGGGCGTACCCGGGACCAGGTCGCCGCCCCGCTCGGACAGACAGAAGGACGAGCCCTCGATCAGGGTCACGGAATCGCTTCCGCCCCCGGTCGCCTCCCCGGCGAACGTCCAGCCCTCGCCCATCGATCACCTTCCTCTGACGAGCCTGCGGAGATAGACGATGGTGAAAGATGATGTCCGGGAGTCCTTATACGACGAAGCTCAACTTTCCTGCAAGTCCGAGCAGCCCCCCGCCGTCGACGTCCCGTCGGTGCCGGTGCCCAGTCCGTCCGGTCCGGCAGGAGGAAGGCCACGGTGGCAGCGACATCGCCGGGGGGCCGGGGCGGCCGGGAGGTGGAAGTCGCCCGGGGCGGGCGGACCCGCGCGCACACCAACGGCTCGCCCGGCCGGCGCCATTTCACCGCCGCACAGGCCGCCGCACGGGCCGGCGAGGTCGACCTGTCGCCACGTCGGGCCACCCGTCGCATCCGCAACTCTCCCGGCGGATCGCAGACAAGTCGCCGCTTCCCTCCCTCAGGGCGGCCGGGCCGGTACCTCGCCGCTGCGGACGGCACGCGCAGACCGCAGCGGCGGGAATTCACCGCAGCAGGAACCGCTCAAGTCCCCGCGGCCCGCTTCGACTCCGGCGCGACATCCCCTCCCCAGCCACCCACACGGACACGGACCGGCGACCGCACACTTTCCTCGTTCGCCATAGCCACGATCGGCCGGAACCCCGTGGAAGACGACGCAATCCGGCAGACACGGATCCATGTACCGGGGGTTGACATGAGCCGCCGCGCCGCCCAGCCTTTGGCAACGTTGTCATACGTACTTCGGCGGCGGCCCGGAGCAGTCCGGACGGCACCGCTTTTTGATAGGACGTCACGCTCATGACAGATCAGTCGGATTCGTCGCGCCCTCCGTCGCGACGGGCCATCGTCACCACGGGCACCACCCTGCTGGCCGGATTCGGCCTGGGTTCCGTGCTTCCTGTGGCGACCGCCGCCGCCGCGCCCGGCGGCGCGCCGGTCGACTCCCCCGCCTCCCCCGGTGAGCTGGCGCTCTACCGGCCGGTCTCGGTCTCTTCGACGGCCTACGCCGCCACCCCCGGCTCCTTCGTGGTCGACCGCCTCTCCTCCCCCGGTGTCCGGGGCAGCGGCTGGCGTGCCGAGGGCGGCGATCCGCAGTGGATAGCCGTCGACCTCCAGGCGGCCTGCGAGGTCACGCGGGTCCGTCTCACCTTCGAGGCCGACGCGTCCGACCCGGTCTACACGCCGCCCACCACCGGCAACGTGCACAGCGGCACCACCGGTGAGGAGATCCAGTCGAGCTTCTCGCTGGTCTTCGTCGTCGAGACGTCCGTCGACCACGAGTCCTGGACCACGGTGTACAGCACCACGGCCGGGACCGGCGGCGCCGTGGACATCCAGCTCCCCCGGCCGGTGTCCGCGCGCTGGGTGCGCATGACCTCCCGGAAGCGCTCCAGTCCGCTGCCCCTCGGCCTCAACGGCTTCGAGGTGTACGGCACCGCCAAGGGGCACCGCCCCGCGGCCACCGGCTGGACCGACTGGGGTACCCGGCACGACGAGGCCCCGGCGCTCACGGTCGCCGACGACGGGACCGTGCCGGTGGAGTCGGGCTGGCGGCTCACCATGGACGACTGGGCCGGCGCGGACGGCGCCGGTCTGTCGAGGACGTCCGTGGACACCAGCGGCTGGCTGCCCGCGACCGTTCCCGGCACGGTGCTGGGCTCGCTCGTGGAGCAGGGCAAGCTGCCCGACCCGGTGGCGGGTCTGAACAACCTGCGCATACCGGAGGCGCTGTCGCGCCACTCCTGGTGGTACAAGCGGGACTTCGCCCTGCCGCGCGGGCTGCGCACCGGCGCCGGCCGGCACCTCTGGCTGGAGTTCGACGGCGTCAACCACAAGGCCGACGTATGGCTCAACGGCGAGCGGGTGGGCGGCCTGACGTACCCGTTCGCCCGTGCCGCCTTCGACGTCACCCGGCAGCTCGCCGGGGACGGCGAGAACGCCCTCGCGGTGCGGATCACGCCGATGCCGGTCCCCGGCAGCCCCGGTGACAAGGGTCCGCTGGGCGAGTCCTGGGTGGACGCCGGCGCGCAGCAGATGAACCTCAACTCCCCCACGTACCTGGCGTCCTCGGGCTGGGACTGGATGCCGGCCGTACGCGACCGCGCGGCGGGCATCTGGAACCACGTCCGGCTGAGATCGACCGGCCACGTAGTCATCGGCGACCCCCGCGTGGACACCGTGCTGCCCGCGCTGCCGGACGTGTCCGTGGCCGAGCTGACCGTCGTCGTCCCGGTGCGCAACGCGGACACCGCCGACCACCGGGCGACGGTCACGGCCGCCTTCGACGGGGTGCGGGTGTCGAAGGCGGTCACCGTGAAGGCGGGCGAGAGCATGGACGTCGTCTTCGCGCCGGACGCCTTCGGACAGCTGCGGCTGCGGGACCCCCGGCTGTGGTGGCCGAACGGTCTGGGCGAGGCCCATCTGCACGACCTCACGCTCACCGCCTCGGTGGACGGCCAGGAGAGCGACCGGCGCACCACCCGCTTCGGCATCCGCCAGTTCGGCTACGAGTACGACGTACCGCTCGCGTTCACCGCGTCCGGTGACGCCTACACGCAGACCGTGACCTTCGACCGGCAGCAGGCCCGGCACGTCCGCATCCGCTGCCTGACGCGGGCCACGTCCTGGGGCAGTTCCCTGTGGACCCTGTCCGTCCGGGACAGCACCCAGCCGGGTACCGACCTCGCGCTGCACGCCCACGCCGAGGCGTCCAGCACCGACCAGGACAGCAACGGCGCGCCCAACGCGACCGACGGTGACACCGGCACCCGCTGGTCCTCCGCCTACGAGGACGACCAGTGGATCAGCGTCGACCTCGGCTCCGTCCAGTCCTTCGACCGGGTCGACCTCACCTGGGAGCAGGCGTACGCGAAGACCTTCGTCGTCCAGGTCTCCTCGAACGGCTCGGACTGGACCGATGTGAAGGCGGTGGACAACGGGGCGGTGCCGCTGCCGTTCAACAACGGCAACGCGAGTCTCCAGGTGGAGGACTTCGACCGGCGGACCGCCCGCTATGTCCGTCTCGACTGCGGTCTGCGCAACACCAGTTGGGGCAACTCGTTGTGGTCGCTGTCCGTCGTCGACCGGAGTGACCCCGGCACCGACCTCGCCCTGCGCCAGAAGGCCACCGCTTCCACGGAGGAGTCCGACCACCCGGCGTCGAACGCCACCGACGGGAACCCGAACACCCGCTGGTCGTCCGCGTACGAGGACCACCAGTGGATCCAGGTGGACCTCGGCTCCTCCCGGACGTTCGACCGCGTCGCGGTCGTCTGGGAGACCGCGTACCCGAAGTCGTACACGATCCAGATGTCCGACGACGGCGACACCTGGACCGACGTGAAGACCGTGTCGAACACACCGGACCCGCTGAAGATCAGCGTCAACGGCGTGCGCGTGCTGGCCCGCGGCGGAAACTGGGGCTGGGACGAACTGCTGCGCCGGATGCCGGCGGAGCGCATGGACGCGGCGGTGCGGATGCACCGGGACATGAACTTCACGATGATCCGCAACTGGGTCGGCAGCAGCGACCGGGAGGAGTTCTTCGCCGCCTGCGACCGGCACGGCATCCTGGTGTGGAACGACTTCCCCAACGCCTGGGGCATGGACCCGCCGGACCACGACGCCTTCAACGCGCTCGCGCGGGACACCGTGCTGCGGTACCGCATCCACCCGTCCGTGGTGGTCTGGTGCGGCGCGAACGAGGGCAACCCCCCGGCCGCCATCGACAAGGGGATGCGCGAGGCGGTGGAGCAGCAGGTGCCCGGCGTGCTCTACCAGAACAACTCGGCGGGCGGGATCGTCACGGGCGGCGGGCCCTACGGCTGGGTGGAGCCGGAGAAGTACTTCGATCCGATGACGTACGGCAGCCGCGACTTCGGCTTCCACACCGAGATCGGCATGCCCGTCGTCTCCACCGCGGCGAGCACCCGCAGCATGACGGGCGACGAGCCGGAGTGGCCGATCCGCGGCGCGTGGTACTACCACGACTGGAGCGAGCACGGGAACCAGGCGCCGCAGAACTACAAGGCCGCCATCGAGGCCCGGCTGGGCGAGTCCGGCGACCTGGACGACTTCGCCCGCAAGGCGCAGTTCGTCAACTACGAGAACACACGCGCCATGTTCGAGGCGTGGAACGCCCACCTGTGGGACAACGCCTCCGGTCTGATGCTGTGGATGTCCCACCCGGCGTGGCACAGCACGGTCTGGCAGACGTACGACTACGACTTCGACGTCAACGGCACCTACTACGGCGCCCGTTCGGCCTGCGAGCCGCTGCATGTGCAGGCCGATCCGGTGAAGTGGCGGGTCCTGGCGGTGAACCACACGTCGGCGGACCTGCGCGGCGCCACCGTCACCGCCCGGCTGTACGACCTGTCCGGCCGGCAACTCGGCAGCAGCAGGACGGCCCGGGTGGACATCGAACGGGCTGCCACCGCCGAGGCGTTCACCGCCGACTGGACGGACGGCCTGCCGGACCTGCACCTGCTGCGGCTGACCCTGGAGGACTCCCGGGGCAGGGAGCTGTCGCGGAACACCTACTGGCGCTACCTCGAGGCCGGCGCGCTGCGGGGGCTGAACAAGACGAAGCAGGTGAGGCTCACGGGCGCGGTCACCGGGTGGTCGCGCTCCGGTGACCGCCAGGAGCTGACGGCGGTGATCCGCAACCAGGGCCCGGCGGTCGCCGCCATGGTCCGGCTGTCGCTGCTGGAGGACGCGCACGGCCGCCGAGTCCTGCCGACGCTGTACAGCGACAACTACCTGTGGCTGCTGCCCGGCGAGTCCCGGACCGTCCGGCTGTCCTGGCCGAAGGAGGCCTGCTCGTCCCGGCGCCCGGTGCTGACGGCGGAGGCGTACAACAGCCCGGTCGCGACGCTGCACGGCTGAGGCACACGTGCCCCGCCCGGGCCCGGCACGTACCGGGTCCGGGCGGGGCACGTGGACGTCCCACCGTGTGTGATGCCCTTCGGGTATCACAGACGGCGGAAGAGGTCTTGGACGGGGATCCGTCGCCGGGCGCAGGGTGGTCAGCGAAGGAAGCGGCGTCAGCGAAGGAAGCGACGTCGGCGGAGTCGCTCACCACGGAGACAGGAGCCAGGACCATGAAGATCTTCCTCACCGGCGGGTCCGGATACATCGGCAAGGCCACCATCGGCGCGCTGATCCGCCACGGACACACCGTGGAGGCGCTGGCCCGCAACGACCGCGCCGCAGAGACGGTCGCCTCCCTCGGGGCGACTCCGGTGCGCGGCGGGCTGGGGGATCTCGGGGTGCTCAACGCGGCGGCGGCCCGCGCCGAGGCCGTCGTCCACCTCGCGCAGGCCGAGACCGGCGACGAGGACCTCGCCGCCGCCACCGCCATGCAGGACGGCGTCGGCACCGGCACCTACGTGCACACCGGCGGCACCTGGGTCTACGGCGACACGCACGGGGTCGTGGACGAGACCGCCCCCTGGAACCCGCCGTCCCTGGTCGCCTGGCGCAAGCCGGTCGAGGACGCCGTGCTGGGGCGTGCGCGGCAGGGCGGTCGCCCCGTCGTCGTGCAGCCCGGCCTGCTCTACGGCGGCGAGAACCGCCTGATCGACTTCTTCTACGCCGTCCCGGGCAAGGAGGCCGGCGCCGTTCCGTACATCGGCGACGGGGCGAACCACTGGGCGCTGGTGCACGTCGACGACATCGCGGAACTGTACGCCGCCGCGCTGAAGGCGAAGCCCGGTGCGGTGTACGTCGGCGTGGGCGGGGTGAACCCCACCGCCAAGGAGTGCGCCCTGGCCGTCGCCCGCTCCGTCGGCCTCGACGGCAAGGTCGCCTCCGTCACGCTGGAGCAGGCCCGTGAGCAGATGGGCCCGATCGCGGACGCCTTCGCCCTGGACCAGCGGCTCACCCCGGCACGCGCCGAGGCCGACCTCGGCTGGAAGCCGAAGTTCACCGACCCGCTGGCCGTCCTCGCCGGCGAGGAGTGACCCGGGCAGGGACGAGGAGGCACCGTCTGCCAAGGCGGGGGCACCGTCCGTGACGGCGCGCGGTCGTCGGCGCGGGTAGATTCGTGAACAACCTCCTCGGTCGTCCCAAGGAGCGAGGGAGAGTCGTTCCAGGAGGGCCGACCGCCCGGCGGGGTGGTCGCCCCGGAGAGAGTGAGCGGTGAGTCCGGGTGGATGTCGACCTGCGGAAGCTTCGGTATTTCGTCGCAGTGGCCGAGGAACTCCACTTCGGACGCGCGGCCGAGCGTCTGCACATCGCGCAGCCCGTGCTCTCCCGGCAGATCCGCAGCCTGGAGGACGACCTGGGCGCCGAGGTCTTCGCACGGGACCGGCGCGGCACGCTGCTCACGCCGGCCGGGAAGCAGCTGCTGGAGGACGCCGTCCCCCTGCTCGCCTCGGCCGAGGCGCTGCTGCGGCGGGTGAAGACGGCGGCGCGGGGCACCCCGACGCTGACCATCGGTTTCATGCCCGGCATCACCGTCACCCCGGCCACGGCCGTCTTCACCACCCGCCGCCCCGGCGTCGACGTGCGGCTGCTGCGCACCAGCTGGGACAACCAGGTCGAGGTGCTGCTGGACGGCCGGGCGGACATCGGCGTCGTACGGCTGCCCATCGACCAGCGGGGCCTTCAGGTACGGCCGCTGTTCCGGGAGCCGCGCGTCGTCATGCTGCCGGCGGGACACCGGCTGGCGGGCAGGTCGTCGGTGACCGTCGGCGACCTCGCCCCCGAGCATCTGCTCCAGGACCCGGACGCCGTCCCCGAATGGCGTGACGTGGCCCTGGAGATGCGTGAGGGACGGCGCCCGGAAGTGCCCGCGATCCACCAGGTGGAGGAGAAGCTGGAACTGGTGGCCTCCGGCGCGGGCATCTGCGTGCTCCCGCTGTCCACCGCCACCTTCTACACCCGCCCGGACGTGATTCCGCTTCCCGTGGACGGCATCGGTCCCAACGAGGTGGCCCTGGCCTGGGTGGCGTCCCGCCGCTCCCCCCTCATCCACGACTTCGCCGAGGCCGCGACGCAGACCCTGGGCGAGTCCCGGGCCGGGGACCCGCCACCGGAACGCTGACGCCCACCTCCGCGGCCCTCCCGGCCGAGCTCACGGCTGCGTCGGGGACACGAGGCCGCCGCCGCGGCCCCCGTCCGCGCGGTCGGCACCGGGCCGACGGGTTCGACGAGGTCCCCTGCGGCGACCGGCACGCGGTGCGCGGGGGCGTCACCGTCCGACAGCGCGGCTCACGTATCCCGTCGCGCAGTTCGCCCACCGCCGGCCGGACGGCCGTCCCACGGACGCGAGCCCGCCAACCGGCCTGCCACTCCTCGCCGGCCGCGGAGACGACTCCGTTCGCCTCCTCAGCCGATCGTCACGACCCGTGCCCAGGGCGGTGGGGTGTCCGGGACGTAGTCGGGGTCTTCCTCGTCCACGCCGCGGGCGGGGCGTGGGAAGAGGCCGACGACGGTGCGGCAGGACGGCGGGGTCGAGGGCCATGGGGTCTGTCCGTCCGTGAGGGCGACGATCACGTCCGGGCGCGGCCGGGAACCCAGTGCCCGGGTGAAACCGGAGCGCAGGTCGGTTCCGCCGCCGCCGACCAGTGCGATGTTCTCGGCGCGGCACAGGGGGACGGCGATCCCGGCCGCCGCGTCGCAGGAGATCACCGAGACCAGGTCGCGCCGTCCGCCCACCGCCCGCGAGATCGCCGCGACCTCCAGCAGCGCGCTGCCGAGTTCCGCGTCGCTCACCGAGCCGGAGGTGTCGATCACGACGCAGACCCGGGGCGGGGTGCGGCGCAGGCTCGGCAGCAGTACGCCGGGGACCGAGGCCGAGCGCCGGGACGGGCGCCGGTAGCTGTGGTCCTCGCCCGCCCCGGGCGCGCCCGTCGCCGAGCGGACCGCCGCGCCGAGCAACTGCCGCCAGGGCTGCGGCGGATGGAAGACGTCCTCGGCCCATCGGCGCCAGCCCTCCGGCGCGTGGCCGGGACGGCCCTTGATGCCCTCGGCGACCCGGAAGCGGACCGCGTCCTGCTGCTGCCTGCTCAGTCCGTGGGCCCCGTCGGGTCCCAGCTCCCACGGCCGGGCCTGCCCGTCGGCGCCGCTGCCGCAGTCCAGCCAGGCCAGGTCCGCGGTGAGCCCGGACAGCGACGCCGTGCGCAGGTACTCCTCCATGAGGAGACCGTCGGGCAGCCGCAGCATCGACGGGTGCACCGCTCCGAAGGGGCGGGGCAGGCCGTCGCCGTAGATGTCGTCGTTGATCTCGAAGTCGGCGGCGATGTTCCGCCGCAGCCTCCCCCCGCTTCCGGCCGGCGAGGGCCCGGTCCGGCTTCGCCCGGCCGGCCCGTGGTTCTCGTGCTCCCGCGCGTACCGCTCGCCCCGCCCGTGGTGGTCGCGGAGCAGGTGCGAGACCTCGTGCACCCAGACGCCCGCCAGCTCCTCCACCGGGGTGCGCGCCACGAAGCCCGGTGAGACGTAGCAGCGCCAGTGTGCGTCCACCGCCATCGTCGGCACCGAGCGGTCCTCCACCACGTGCAGCGCGAAGAGGGCGGCGGCCAGGTAGGGGCGGACCTTCACCGCGTGGAGCCGGGCGGCCAGCAGCTTCTCCTGGTCCAGCGGCAGTCCGGGAGAGCCGTACGGCCGACCGGAGGCGGTCGGCGGCGCCGGCACCGCGGCCCGTACCGGGCGGGGCGGCGCGGGCCGGGGCATGGGACGTGGCAG
>NZ_JBEXKG010000208.1:0-10892 GCF_040609555.1 Streptomyces sp. NPDC004658 | reverse complement strand
GCACCGCGTCGGCCAGGGGTCTCGCCGCGCGCGGCAGCCGGGCCGGGTCGGCGGCACGGCCGAGGTCGAGGACGTCACCCCTGGCCGGACCGTCCGCGGTCCGCGGGACGT
Organism: Streptomyces sp. NPDC004658; assembly: GCF_040609555.1. Lineage (NCBI taxonomy): Bacteria > Bacillati > Actinomycetota > Actinomycetes > Kitasatosporales > Streptomycetaceae > Streptomyces > Streptomyces sp. NPDC004658. The sequence continues at coordinate 10,781 of NZ_JBEXKG010000208.1, read as the reverse complement.
CGCTCACCCCGCGCCCCCACAGCCACAGCCCGAACAGCAGCAGCGCCCAGGCCAGGCCGGTGACCAGCCGCCCGGTGCCGGTGGTGCGCCCGTGGTCGTCGGACACGGCGCCGCTCAGCGGGGGTCGCGGCTCCGGCGGGCGCGCAGCCCGACGGCGACCGCGGCGATCCCGGCGAGCGCCAGACCCGTAGCCGCCTGGACGGCGTCGGGGCCGGAGCCGCTGGTGGCCACCGTGGCGAAGTGGGCGGTTCCGCCGCCGCCCGCGGGGACCGGGGCGATCGGCGAGGGGGACTGGGCGGGCAGCCGGATGGGCTCTTCCGGACGGGCGGCGGCGGTGCCCGGCCGGGCAACCGTGATCATGCCGGTGAGCTGGGTGCCGGCGCAGGTGACCTTCACCGGGTAGGCGCCCGGCTCCACGGCGGAGCGGACCCGGGTGTCACCGCTGAGGCCGCCCTGGGCGCCGGTCAGCCGGGCGTCGGCGACGAAGGCGGACGAGGCGGCGCTGCCCTGCTCGCCGGCGCAGCCGCTGACCCGCAGGGTGACGTCGTCGCCCGGGGCCGGGCTCGCGGGGGTCACGGTGACGGCACCGCCGTCCGCCGCCAGGGCCGGCGGGGCGACCGCGGCGACGGCGGCGACGGCGACCGCGGGGATTGCTGTACAGAGCGTGAGGCGTAGTGAGCCCATCGTGAACCTCCAGTCATCAGGAGGCTCCCCCGCGCACGGCGCCTCCGCATCCTCGGGAGGCGCCGGATTGCGCCGAACGGGTGAGGCCCGGTTTCGGCCGGAGTCAGACCAGGTCCACCAGGTCCGCGATCGAGTCGACCACCTGCGAGGGCCGGAACGGGTAGCGGTCCACGTCGGCCGGCTGCGTCACGCCGCTGAGCACCAGGAACGTGCGCATCCCGGCCTCCAGGCCGGCGAGCACGTCGGTGTCCATCCGGTCGCCGATCATCGCCGACGTCTCGGAGTGGGCGCCGATGGCGTTCAGCCCGGCCCGCATCATCAGCGGGTTGGGCTTGCCGACGAAGTACGGCTTCTTGCCGGTCGCGGCGGTGATCAGGGCGGCGACCGAGCCGGTGGCGGGCAGGTCGCCCTCCGTGGAGGGGCCGACGTTGTCGGGGTTGGTGGCGATGAACCGGGCGCCGTTGTTGATCAGCCGGACGGCCTTCGTGAGCGCCTCGAAGGAGTAGGTGCGGGTCTCGCCGAGGATCACGAAGTCGGGATCGTGGTCGGTGAGGATGTAGCCGATGTCGTGCAGCGCGGTGGTGAGGCCGGCCTCGCCGATGACGTAGGCGCTGCCGGCGGGCCGCTGGTCGTTCAGGAACTGGGCGGTGGCGAGGGCCGACGTCCAGATGTTCTCCACCGGCACGTCCAGACCCATCCGGCGCAGCCGCGCGTGCAGGTCACGGGCGGTGTAGATGGAGTTGTTGGTGAGCACCAGGAAGGGCCGGCCGGACTCGCGCAGCTTCTTCAGGAAGGCGTCGGCCCCCGGGATCGGGACACCCTCGTGGATCAGGACGCCGTCCATGTCGGTGAGCCATGACTCTATGGGCTTGCGGTCTGCCATGCTGTGCGTCTCCTGGCGTACGTACGGTCGAGAAACGGGGGCGCCGGAACCACGGCGTACCGACGCCCCCAGCCTAGTCAGGACCGGCCGGTCCTGACCCCGTCGATCACCTGGTTCCCACTGGTCAGCTGCCGGTGGCGGACGTCCGGATCCTCGACGCGCGACGCGCGTCCCCCGTCAGCGGCGGCCCCGGGCCAGGAAGTGCGCGGTCGCGCCCACGGCGAACAGCGCGGCCACGGCCGTGAGCAGGCCGTGGGCGAGTCCCGGTCCGGTGCGGGCCAGCTCGCGCGCCCGCTCACCGGCCGCCTGGTCCTGGGCGAGGGGCAGGGCGGCGTCCGGGGGGTCGGTGCGTGAGGTGCCTGAGGTGTCTGACGTGCCGGACGCGGCTGAGGGAGCTGCTGAGACGGACGAGGGGGCTGCTGACGCCGAGGCGGCGCTGGAGACTGCTGGTGGTGTGCCGCCGCCGGACGGTGCGGTCGGCAGGCCCTCGGCCGTCCGCGCGTCCGCGATCGCCCGCGTCCCGTCCGACTCCGCGGAGTTCTCCTGCGCGGCCTCCTGGGCGTCCTCCAGGGAGCCCTCCGGTACGTCCTCCGCCTCCTCACCGATCCCGAAGCGGTAGGTGTTGGACTGCCCGACCCAGTCGCCGTCCTGGCCGCGCCGCTGCACGACGGCCGCACTGGCGGTGACCTGGCCGGATCCGGTGTCGGAGGTGAGCGCGAGCCGGACCCGGACACTCACGGTCCGGCCGGGCGGCACGGTGAACCCGCCGAACCCGGCACCGTCCAGCACCCCGACCAGCTCCTGCTCGTCGGTGCTCTCGAAGGTGACCGGCCGGGCGCGGGGACCGTCGTAGAAGTCCAGCTGGGGCTGCCCCGGCCGCAGGGCGCGCTTGTCGTCGACGAGGACCACGACCGGGTGGATGCCGGCGCAGGTCCGGCGGGTGCTGTTGGTGAGGTCGATGTACCAGGTGCCGTATCCGCCGCCGGCCTCGTAGGACGTGGGGCCGCCCCGGATCCGGGTGGCCAGCGGGAAGGACCGCGCGTCGGCGGCGACGCACGAGGAGGCCGTCCCGGCGGACGCGGCGTGCGCCGGCGCGGGGACGGCGGCGACGGGGAGGGCGGGGACGACGACGGCGGCTGCTGCGGTGAGGCAGAGGGACAGGGGCGTGCACAGTCGCATGAACACATGATCATGCCGGGGGGAACGGCCTGCCGGCCGCGCCGCTCCGCCGGCCCTCGCCAAGTCCGCCCGGTCGGCGGAGCGGCCTCATCCCGGCCGGCTTCGACTGCATCGAGACCGGGCGGATACGCAGACGTACGGGGCCCCGCTGGGCGAACGCCCGGCACAGGGCCGAGCAGGCCGCGTCAGGCGTCCCCGCGCCCGAACAGCGGTGCCAGCAGCAACTGGGCGGCTCCCTCGGCCACGATCCGCTCCCCGCGCGGGGCGACCCGTACCGGCACCGGGCCCGGGCCCGTGCCCTCCCGCCGGGCCCGGGCCCGCAGTACCTCTCCGACGCCGTTCACATAGGCCTCGGGGTCCCCGGCGACCGTCCGGCCGCCCAGCAGCACCACGTCGATGTCCAGCAACCCGGCCAGGTTCCCGGCCGCCACCCCCAGCACCCGCGCCGCCTCGGCCACCTCGCCCCGCGCCACGGCCCGGAGGCACAGCACCTCCACACAGCCGCGGTTCCCGCACTCGCACAGCGGCCCGTCCAGCCGGATCACCTGGTGCCCGAACTCCCCGGCCCCGGTCCGCGCCCCGCGGTGCACGCTCCCGCCGATCACCAGCCCGGCTCCGAGCCCGGTGCCGAGGTGCAGATAGGCGAAGGACCGGCCCGCCGCGCCCGCCGCTCCCTCGTCGCCGCCGACCGCCAGCCCGAGCGCCGCCGCGTTGGTGTCCTTGTCCACCACCACCGGCACCCCGAGCCGCTCCGCGAGCGCGTCCCGCAGGGGAAATCCGTCCCACTCGGGAAACCCGGTGACCCGGTGCAGCACGCCCCGCACATGGTCCAACGGACCCGGCAGCGCGACCCCCACGCCCACCAGGGAGCCCACCGCGGCGAGCCCACCGGCACCGGCACCCGTACCGCCGCTGCCGGCACCCGCGTCAGCCTCCGCACCGGCACCCGCCCGCAGCCCCCCGACGACCCCCCGCACCGCCGCGCACACCGCTCCCAGCACCGCCTCGGCCCCCGCGCCCAGGTCCAGCTCCCCCCGCCGCTCCCCCACCACGGCCCCGTCCAGATCGACCAGCACCACCCGGAGTTCGTCGCGGTCCAGGTGGACGCCGACCGCGTGGCCCGCCTCCGGTACCAGCCGCAGGACGGTCCTCGGCTTGCCTCCGGTCGACGCCCGGCGCCCGGCCTCCGCCGCGAGACCCTGCGCCCGCAGGCGCGCGGTGATCTTGCTGACGGCCTGCGGGGTCAGCCCGGTGCGCTCGGCCAGCTCCAGCCGGCTGATGCCCTCTGTCCCGGCGTCCCGCAGCAGCCCCAGCACCAGCGCGGTGTTGTGGCTGCGCAGCGCCCCCAGGTTCGCGCCCGCCACCTCGCCGTTCTCCGGTCCCGCCGTCGTCGCCGTCCTCACCCGCTTCACACCCCCATTCTCCTCACCGCTTGCACTTCCGCAACACTGTTGCCAAAGTGGAGGCATGACTGCTACCCCCCTCCGCGTCGGACTGATCGGCTACGGCCTCGCCGGCTCGGTCTTCCACGCCCCGCTGATCGCCGCCACCGAGGGCCTCGCCCTGGACACCGTGGTCACCTCCCACCCGGAGCGGCAGCAGCAGGCCCGCGCCGAGTTCCCGGACGTGCGGATCGCCGCCACCGCCGAGGAGCTCCTCGACCGCGCGGACGACCTGGACCTGATCGTCGTCGCCTCCCCGAACAAGACCCATGTCCCGCTGGCCACGGCCGCCCTGAAGGCGGGCCTGCCGGTGGTCGTGGACAAGCCGGTCGCCGGCACCGCGGCCGAGGCCCGCGAGCTGGCCGCCCTCGCCGAGGAACGCGGCCTGCTCCTCTCCGTCTTCCAGAACCGCCGCTGGGACAACGACTTCCTGACCCTCCGGCGGCTCCTCGCCGACGGCGAACTCGGCGACGCCTGGCGCTTCGAGTCCCGCTTCGAACGCTGGCGCCCCCAGCTGAAGGGCGGCTGGCGCGAGTCCGGCGACCCCGCAGAGATCGGAGGTCTGCTCTACGACCTCGGCAGCCACGTCGTCGACCAGGCCCTGGTCCTCTTCGGCCCGGTCACCGAGGTCTACGCCGAGTCGGACGTCCGCCGCCCCGGCGCCGAGGCCGACGACGACACCTTCATCGCGCTCACCCACGCGAGCGGTGTCCGCTCCCACCTCTACGTCTCGGCGACGACCGCCCAGCTCGGCCCCCGCTTCCGGGTGCTGGGCTCCCGCGCGGGCTACGTCAAGTACGGCCTGGACCCCCAGGAAGCGGCCCTGCGCGAGGGCAGCCGCCCCGGCAGCACCCCCGACTGGGGCGCCGAGGACGAGTCCCTGTGGGGCCGGATCGGCTCCGGCGACTCCCCGCTGACCGGCGGCGGCACCCCCGTGCCGACCCTCCCCGGCGACTACCCCGCCTACTACGCGGCCGTCGCCGCCGCCCTGCGCGGCACCGGCCCCAACCCGGTGACCGCCCTGGAGGCGGCCGCCGCGCTCGACGTACTGGAAGCGGCCCGCAGGTCCGCCCGCGACAAGGTGACGGTGACCCTCTGATGCAGCACCCGCAGACCACCCCCCGGACGGCGCCCGAGCTCACGCCGAGCCTGGAGGAGCTGGAGGCCCAGGAACGGCGCCTGGTCTTCCGGCAGTTCACCCACGACGACGCCTGGGCGCTCGGCTCCCTCCTGGTCGAGCTGGCCCGGGAGCGCCAGGCGCCGGTCGCCGTCGACATCCACCGCGCCGGCCAGCAGCTCTTCCACGCCGCGCTGCCGGGCTCCACCCCGGACAACGACGCCTGGATCGCCCGCAAGCGCCGGGTGGTGGAGCGCTACGGCTCCGCCTCCTACCTGGTCGGCGCCCGCTTCCGCGCCAAGGGCACGACGTTCGAGGAGTCCTCCCGCCTCGACCCGGACGTGTACGCGGCCCACGGCGGCTCCTTCCCGATCACCGTGGAGGGCGTCGGCGTGATCGGCGCGGTGACCGTCTCCGGACTGCCCCAGCTCCAGGACCACCGGTTCGTCGTGGAGGCGCTGGAGAAGTTCTTGGGAGGTTCGGCCGACTGAGCGAACGGGGGAATCCGGCCGGGAGGCCCTCCGGTTGGCAGGAGGAGAGGCCGTGAGATCACGGCAGGACCACCACCGGAGGGCTCACATCCGATGACCGCTTCACTGAAGGAGACCATCGGCCGCTACGGCGTCTGGAGCGTCGAGCTGCGCTCGGAGGACCCGGCCCGGCGCGGGGAACTGGACGAAGCCGCGGCCGAGCTGGAGGACCTCGGGTACGGCGCCATCTGGCTGGGCGGCAGCAGCACCGTCGAGCATGCGGCGCCGCTCATCGGCGCGACCCGGAGCGTCGTCGTCGGCACCAGCATCCAGAGCGTCTGGCAGCAGGACGCGGCCACGACGGCGGCCGGCTTCAGCGAGGTGGAGGCGGCGCATCCCGGCCGCTTCGCGCTGGGCCTCGGCGTGAGCCACGGCCCGCTGGTGAAGGACTACCGCCGCCCGTACGCGGCCATGGTCGGCTACCTCGACGAACTGGACGCGGCGGGCGTACCCGCCGACCGTCGTGTGCTCGCCGCGCTGGGCCCGAAGATGCTGGGGCTGTCCCGGGACCGCGCGGCCGGCGCGATCCCCTACCTGGTGACGCCCGAGCACACCGCGCAGGCCCGGGAGATCCTGGGCGACGGGCCGCTGCTGGCACCGGAGTTCAAGGTGGTCCTGGAGTCCGACCCGGCCCGTGCCCGGGAGACGGCCCGCGCCTACCTGGCCCGCTACCTGGAACTCCCCAACTACACCGGCAACTTCCTCCGCCTGGGCTTCACCGAGGCCGACATCGCGGACGGCGGCAGCGACCGTCTCGTCGACGCGGTCTTCGCCTGGGGCGACGAGACCCGCATCCGCGAGCGCGTCACCGCCTTCCACGAGGCGGGCGCGGACCACGTGGCCCTCCAGGTGGTCCGCGCGGACGCGGGCGACTCCCTCCCGACGAAGGAATGGCGCACTCTGGCGTCCCTGCTGACGTGAGCCGACCGCCCGGTCCGGCCGCCCCCTGCGGACACGGGCCGACCGAGCGATCCGGCGCGGGCGGCCGAGGCCGGGAGCGTGAGCCGGGCGAACGATCCGGCGCGGCCCGGCCGACACCCGCCGACGTGGGCCGACCGAGCGATCCGGTGCGGAACGGCCCGCCACTGAGGCGTGGACAGGCCGACCGCTGCGGCGTGAACCAGCCGACCACTGCCGACGCGGCCCGGCCCACCCCTGCCGACGCGAGCCGACCCACCGCCACGGCGCGGAACGGCCGAGGTCGGGAGCGCGGGGCCGTATCCGGCACCGGGCCAGGCGGCCCTGCCGCGCGAGGGCGACCGGCCGAACCAACCGCGGCCGGCGACTGACCCCCTGCCCCCTCGGCGCCCTCGGCCCTCCCGGCGGTTCGGACGCCCCAGCCTCCCGGCGCCCCCACCCTCCCGGCGCTCCCGGCGCTGCCGGCGCCCGGCACTCCCGCGCCCCCAGCGGAGCGCCTACGCGTTCTTCAGTTCCTGCCGCTGCCGTCCGAGCCCCTCGATCTCCAGTTCCACCACGTCCCCGCCCCGCAGATACGGCTTGGGCTCGGGCCGCCCCATGGCCACCCCCGCCGGCGTCCCGGTGTTGATGACGTCGCCGGGGTACAGGGTCATGAACCGGCTGAGGTACCGCACGACCTCGCCCACGGGGAAGATCTGCTCGGCCGTCGTACCGTCCTGCTTCAACTCCCCGTTCACCCACAGCCTCAGCGACAGCCGCTGCGGGTCCGGGACCTCGTCGGCCGTCACCAGCCACGGCCCGAGCGGGTTGAACGTCTCGCAGTTCTTGCCCTTGTCCCAGGTCCCGCCCCGCTCGATCTGGAACTCCCGCTCGGAGACGTCGTGCGCGACCGCGTAGCCGGCGACGTGAGCGAGCGCCTCCTCGGCCGACTCCAGGTAGCGGGCCGTACGGCCGATGACGACCGCGAGTTCGACCTCCCAGTCGGTCTTCGTGGAGTCCCGCGGGACCAGCACCGTGTCGTTGGGCCCGACGACCGTGTCCGGCGCCTTCATGAAGACCACCGGCTCGGTGGGCGGCTCGGCGCCCGTCTCGCGGGCGTGGTCGTGGTAGTTGAGCCCGATGCACACGATCTTGCCGATGCGCCCGAGCGGGGGCCCGATCCGCAGACCGGCGGCGTCCAGCGCGGGCAGCTCACCTGCCCCGGCCGCGGCCCGGATCCGGCCGAGCGCGGTGTCGTCGGCGAGGAGCGCGCCGTCGATGTCGTCCACGAGGCCCGACAGGTCCCGCAGGGTCCCGCCGGCGTCGAGCAGTGCGGGGCGCTCCGCTCCCGCCGTACCGACTCGCAGCAGCTTCATGGTCACCATCTCCCTCGGTCGCCGGCGCCCGGCCGATGGGTGCAGCCATCGCAGGACTGGCTGATCCTCCAATCACACCGTCCAGTCGGCAAGACCCTGTTCACGTACTGGACCGTAACCAGGGGGCACAGGGCCGCCCGTGGACGGTCAGCGGGACAGCAGGGACTGTTCCGCCGCGCTCCAGGCCGTGCTGGTGACGATGTACAGGGCGGCGGCGAGCGGGACGACCGCGACGCTGACGAGCGTGAAGAAGGACAGGAACGGTACGGCCCTGTTGACCGCGCCGAGCCCGGGCACCTCTCCCCCGGCCGGCGCCGGCTGTTCGGCCATCGTCCGCCTGGCGCGCCGGTAGTTGACGGTGGCGACGGCCGCGACGACGGCGTAGAGACCCAGGTAGACGAGGCCGGCCGGGCCGAACATCCCGCCGTCGGCCAGCGCGTCGGTCCAGCGCCCGCCGAGCGGGGCCGTGAACAGCCGGTGGCCGAGCAGGCCGTTGGTCTCGCCGCCGATCGTGCTGCTGGAGAAGAGGTGGTAGAGGAGGAAGAACGCGGGCAGCTGGAGCAGGCTGGGCAGGCAGCCGGAGAGGGGCGAGACCTTCTCCTCGGCGTGCAGGTCCAAAACCGCCCGCTGGAGTCGCCGCGGGTCCTCGGCGTGCTTCTCGCGCAGCGCGGCGATTCTCGGCTGGAGCGCGGCGCGGGCGCGCCGTCCGCGGGCGGCGGCCCGGGACAGCGGGTGGACGAGGAGCCGTACGAGCGCGGTGAACAGGACGATCGCGGCGGCTGCCGCGGAGGCGTGGAAGAGCGGGGCCAGCAGGTCGGCCAGGTGCTCGACCAGACGCGCGAAAACGGACATGGGTGAGCCCTCCGGGGGTCTCGTCGTGCCGGGAGCGACCGGGAGCAGGCGGCCATGGGGGACCGCAGGCACCTGGTCATGAGGAGGACCGGAAGCAGCCGGTCCTGAGGGGTGATCGGCAGGACGACCCGCGCGGGGTCACGCGCTGACGTGGGTGAGGACGTGCCCTACGCGGCGGTCGCCGGAGCGGCGTGTCCGGGGGCTCTGGGCCGCCGCCGGCCGGGCGCGTCGGGATCGCGCTGGGGCAGGAACGCCGTGCGGCGGGCCCGGTCGCGTATCGCCGTGCGCACGCGCGTGGGCGGGACGGCGGGCACGCTGCGCGCGGCCAGCAGGGCGCAGGCGGCGAGCGCGGCGGCCGCGGTGGCGGTCGCGGCGAGGGCGACGGCGGTGCTGAGGCCGCCGGTGCCGAGCAGCGCGGCCTGGAGCAGCAGCAGTTGCGCGAGGAGCAGCAGGAGGGCGAGGGGACGCGCGGCGGCGACACGACCGGTCATCGGCGCTCCCCCCTCCGCAGCACTCGTCTTCTCCAACGCCACTCGTCAGTGTGCCGGTTGCAGCGGCTCCGTTTCCAGGGGCTCCAGCAGCCGCTTGGGCCGCAGCAGCGCCCTGCTGACCGGATCCGCCGGCGCGGAGTCGAGTTCCGGCCCCGGCACCATGACAACGTCCGCGACCGGCACGAGAGTTCCGCACGCCGTGCACTTTCCGTACGGCTCGACGTCCCCGCCGCAGTCCGCGTGCCGGAAGGACCGCAGCCGGTGGGCATCGACGTGCTCGCGCCCCCACTGGCCGAGGGCGCGCAGCACGGGCCACAGGGCGGCACCGCGCTCGGTGACGACGTACTCGTCCCGGGGCGGGCTCTCCTGGTACCGGCGCTTTTCGAGGATTCCCTCCTCGGTGAGCGTGCGGAGCCGGGCCGAGAGGACGGCGCGCGGGATGCCGAGGTGGACGAGGAAGTCGTTGTAGCGCCGGACGCCGTAGATCGCGTCGCGGACGACGAGCAGCGTCCACCGCTCGCCGACGACCTCCAGCGCGCGGGCGATCGAGCACTCCTGCGTCACGTAGTCCTTGCCCAGTGCCATGTCCTCCACTGTAACCACCGGCCGCATGCAGGTTCAGTAAACGAACCGACGGTGCTAGGGTGGCCGTGCTGCCGTCGGTTCAGTGACCGAACCTGGCGATCGCGCTCCATGACCTCAGGACAGGACAGGCCATGACCCGGCTCGACTCCGCCACCACCCCCGCCGCCCGGCACCGGACCGCCGCCCGGGACGCCCCCGCCCGCCCCCGCGCCACCCTGGCCCTGACCAGCGCCGCCACCGCCGTGGCCCTCATGACGTACACGGCCCCGATGGTCACGCTGCCGGACACCGCGGCCGCCCTGCACACCCCGCTGTCCGCCCAGGCCTGGCTGCTCAACGGCGCCCCCCTCGGCCTCGCCGCCCTCCTGCTGGTGGCCGGCAGCCTCGCCGACGACTACGGCCGCCGCCGGGTCTTCCTCGCCGGCACCCTCGCCCTCGGCCTCACCACCGCCCTCGGCGCCTTCACCACGTCGACCTGGCAGTTCACCCTGGCCCGCGTCGCCCAGGGCGCGGCCAGCGCGGCCCTGCTGGCCAGCTCCCTCGGCCTGATCGTGCACGCCTTCCCCGGCCCGCGCGGCCGGCTGCACGCCACCGGGGTGTGGGGCGCCTTCGTCAGCGGTGGCATCGCCGTGGGTCCGCTGCTCGCCGGGGCGCTGCCTTCCTGGCGGGTGGCCTACGGCGTCCTGGGCGCCGCCGCCCTCGTCGTGGCCGCGCTCGGCACCCGGGCGCTGACCGAGTCGCGCGC
>NZ_JBEXKG010000207.1:0-10939 GCF_040609555.1 Streptomyces sp. NPDC004658 | reverse complement strand
CCGCAGCCGGGCGACCAGCCGGCGCCCGTACCAGAACCCGGGCCGGGCGAGCGCGCTGCCGTGGGTGGCGGACTCAGGACCCTCGCCGTCCGGCTCGGGCCCGCGCCCGGCGGGGACTGTTCCCCCACTGGCCGGCTCCGGACCATCACTCCCCGGCGCGGAGCCGTCGCTGACCGACCCGGGTCCACCGCTCCCCGGCGCCGGGCCGCCGCTGACCGGGGCGGGCCCGCCCCTGTCCGGCTCCGGCCCGGCACTCGCGGATCCACCACTGTCCGGCTCGGTTCCGGTGCCGGTCGGCCGGCGGTCGCCGCCGGGCCGCGCCGAGTCGGGGGTCAGCGGCAGGTGGGACTCGTAGGCGCGCCAGGTGCGGTGCGAGAGGTACCAGAGCAGACCGGTCAGCGTGGTCGGAAGCGCTGCCGCGAGGGCCAGTCGGCGGCCGGGGGCGCTCCACCAGCCGCCGGCGGCGGGTGACAGGAAGTCCAGCCAGGAGTGGCGGCGGACGCAGTCCTGGACGCCCGCGCACTGCCAGGCGACCAGGTCGAGGGCCACCTCGCAGGCGGCGGCCACCAGCAACACGGTGAGGGTGAGGGCGGTCAGGCGCACCAGGAGCCCGTAGAGCCGCACGGTGCGTGGCCGGCCGGGTGCGGCGGGGCGCATCCAGTGGGCGAGGTTCACCACCATGAACGGCAGCAGCAACAGCCACAGGGCGCGGCTGCCGTCGCCGGAGGTGAGGTTGCACCAGACGTACGCCTCCCGGACCGGTCCGCTCCGGGCCTCCCGTCCGCTCCCGTCCCGAGCGGCCTCGGCACCCTCGGCGTCCTCGGCGCGCCGGAAGACGGCGGCCGTGTCGTCACCGGTGACCCGGACCGTGCGCGGGTCGCCGAGCATCTTCTCCGGCGTGGTCCCGCCGACCCCGTGCACCAGCAGTTCCAGCTCGGTCTCCGGCGGCCGGCCGGCCCGGCCCGTGTACGGCCCGGCCGGGCGCTGCTGCCGCTGCCCCGCCGGGCGCTCCTGCGCGCGTTCCACTGTTCTCGCACTTCCCCCGTGACGCCCTGACGTCTGTGTCGTGCGCGCTCCAGGATCTCCGGTCCGGCGGTCGCCCACACCTCTCGTCACGAAATCTCCCCGAACCGTGTGACGGCGGACGGGTCGCGACACGGTGGCGCAACCGGCGCCGACCCGTGAAAAGATGGGACGCCCGCGCACTGCCGGACAGCTGGAACTTCCTGGTCGGAGCCGGTGCGCCGGGCGTGTCGGACGGATGGCGGCGAAAGGACCGGAGCGTACGTGAGCGAGAATCAGAACCTCCTCGCGGAGCAGCGCCGCGCCCTGATCCTGGACGAGGTCCGGCGCCGGGGCGGGGTACGGGTCAACGAACTGACCCGCAAGCTCGGCGTCTCGGACATGACCGTGCGCCGCGATCTCGACGCGCTCGCCCGCCAGGGTGTGCTGGAGAAGGTGCACGGCGGCGCGGTGCCGGTGGTCGAGGCGAGCACGCACGAGCCGGGGTTCGAGGCGAAGTCGGGGCTGGAGCTGACCGCGAAGGAGGACATCGCGCGCGCGGCGGCCCGCCTGGTCAGCCCGGGAGCGGCGATCGCCCTGTCCGGTGGTACGACGACGTACGCGCTCGCGCAGCATCTGCTGGAGGTGCCCGACCTGACCGTGGTGACGAACTCGGTGCGGGTCGCGGACGTCTTCCACGCGGCGCAGCGCACGTCGGGGCAGCGGCAGGGGGCGGCGACGGTGGTGCTGACCGGCGGGGTGCGCACCCCGTCGGACTCGCTGGTGGGGCCGGTGGCCGATCAGGCGATCGCCGCGCTCCACTTCGATCTGCTCTTCCTCGGGGTGCACGGCATATCGTTGGAGGCCGGCCTGTCCACGCCCAACCTGGCGGAGGCCGAGACCAACCGGCGGCTGGTGCATTCCGCGCGCCGGGTGGTGGTGGTCGCCGACCACACCAAGTGGGGTGTGGTGGGCCTGAGTTCGTTCGCCGCGCTGGAGCAGGTGGACACGCTGGTGACCGATGCCGGCCTGCCCGCCGAGGCCCGGGCGGAGATCTCCGAGCACCTGCGGGTGCTGGTGGCGGGCGAGCCCGGGGAAGAGGACGGCACAGACATCTGAGAGCCCCTCAGCTAAGGTGACGGTACTCGGTCAACCGCCGGTGTGACTGTCATGAGGGGGTTTCGTCCATGGCTCGTCGTCTGCGCCCGGTGGATCTCGGCTTCATCGAGACCGCGCCCGTGCGTTTCGTCTTCGCGCGGAACATCTCCGCCTCGCCCGAGCGGGTCTTCCGCGCGCTCGCCGAGGACGTGCCCGGCTGGGCCGAGTGGTTCGCGGCGGTGACGCTCGCCCGGGCCACCGACGGCGGCGCCGGGCGGGAGATCCGGCTCAGGGGCGGGGGGCGGTTCGCGGAGACGGTGCTCGTCGCGAAGGCGCCCGAGGTGTACGCCTACCGCGTCGACAGCACCAACGCGCCCGGGGCCCGTGCCCTGGCCGAGGAGTGGCGCCTCACGCCTTGGGGCACCGGCACGCGTGTGCGGTGGACCTTCGCCGCCGACGGGACGGCGCCGTTCCGGTTCGTCCTCAGGCCGGCCCGCGCAGGCCTGGGGCGCGCCTTCCGTGACGCGGTGACGTCCCTGGACGGGTACGTGTCCCGGCGGTGATCAGTCGCCGCGGGCGCGGTACGCCTCGGACACGACCGCTGCCATCAGTTCCGCGTCCAGCGTCGAGACGTCGGCCAGGCGGGAGGCGGCGGACAGCGAGTTGAGCAGGGTCTTGGTCACGCGCAGGGCCGCCGGGGGGCGCCGGACGACGGGCCTGGCCCAGGCGTCGACGGCCGCGTCGAGCTCGTGGACCGGCACGACCTTCTGCAGGATGGACAGGGCGTGGGCTTCCGCCGCGGTGAACGCCCGGCCGGTGAGGACGAGTTCACGGACCCGGGCGGCGCCGACCTCGTTGATGAGCCGGGGCAGCAGGCCGCCCCAGGCGGTGGGCAGCCCCAGGGCGAGCTCGGGCAGCCGGAAGGTGGCGTCCTCGGAGCCGACCCGCAGGTCGCAGGCGAGCGCCAGGGCCATGCCCGCCCCGATGGCCTTGCCGTGGACACGGGCGATGGTGACGGCCGGGTTCCCGGTCAGGGCGTCGCAGACGCGCCGCGCCTTGGTTCCCGACACGCGGATGCCGCTGCCGGTGGGGTCGGTGGCGAGGTGCCGGGCGAACTCGCCGCGGTCCCCGCCGAGACTGAAGTCGTCGCCGCTCCCGGTGAGCACGAGCACGCGGATCGCCGGGTCCTGGTCCTGGAGGACGGCCAGGAGGTCGTCCAGCAGGGCGTCGGTGACGGTGTTGCCGTGCTCGGGGGTGTTCAGCTCGATGGTGAGGACGGGGCCCTCCCGGCGGGTCCGCAGGGTCTGACGTACGGGGCCGGCCGGGAGAGCCGTGAGGGGGAGGGCGGTCATGTCGTCGCTTTCGGAGGAGTCATGTCGGTGGTTTCGGGCGGGTCGTCGCGTCAGGGGCGGTGACGGCGCCTGAAGGAGGTCACGCCGTCACCGTCAGGGAGGTGACGCGCCGGAAGACCATCCGGCTCGCGTACGTCGGGCCCGCGGTCGGCCGCAGGGTGGGGAATCGTTCCAGCAGCTCGCTGAGCAGCAGGCGGGCCTCCAGGCGGGCCAGGGCGGCGCCGAGGCAGTAGTGGGCCCCGCCGCCGAAGGTGAGATGGGCGCCCTTGCGGTGGATGTCGAACACGTGCGGGTTCTCGTTGCGGCGCGGGTCGTGGTTGGCGGCGCCGTAGAGGACGTGGACGGTGGTGTCCTTGGCGATGGGGACGCCGGCGAGGACGGTGTCGTCGGCGGCGTACCGGGAGTTGAGGTGGATGGGTGGGTCGTAGCGCAGCACCTCGTCGATCGCGTCGTCGAGGTGTTCGGGGTGCCGGCGCAGCCAGTCGGCCAGGGCCGGGTCCCGGGTGAGGAACCAGACGGCGTTGGTCAGCAGGGTGGCGGTGGTCTCCAGGGACGCGATGGTGATGAACATCGTCAGGTCGTAGAGCGTCTGGTCCGCCGTCGCGCGGTCGTCGGGGTACTGGGCGTCCCAGTAGCGGATCCAGCCGGAGAGGACATCGTTGCCAAGGTGGCGGCGGCGGTGGGCGATCAGGCGCGTGAAGAAGTCCCTCATCTCCAGGGTGGCCTGGGCGGAGACGGCCAGTTCGCTCTTGGTGGGCAGGAGTTCCTGGGCATGGACCTGCCGGTGGGTGAAGTCCAGGATCCGCGGGTAGTCCTCGGCCGGCACGGCGAGCCACTGGCCGACGGTGTGGATCGGGAGCTGGTCGCCGACGGTGCCGACGAAGTCGGCCTCGCCGTGGGTGCGCAGCCGTAAGGCGAGCCGGTCCAGGAGCCGGGTGACGTGGCCGGCGATCCGGGGCCGCATGGCCTCCAGGGTGCCGCGGTCGAAGAGGTTGCCCAGGGCGCGGCGCTGGAAGGTGTGCACGGGCGGGTTCAGGCGGGAGAGGGTCCGTGTCATCTCCCGCGTCGCCGGCTCCCGCCAGCGCGCCGGATCGGGCTGGCGCTCCTGCCAGTCGAAGTCGGGGACGAGCCAGTTCCTGCCCCGCAGGATCTGGTTGCACGCCTCGAATCCGGTCACGAAGTACCCGCCCCAGGGCGCGGGCACCACGTCGCCGAGCGCGCGCAGTTCCCGCCAGACGGGGAGGGGGTCGGCCAGGCCCTCGCCGGACCTCAGGCGGCGAAGGAGGGGGATGACGACTCGGCGGTCGGGGGTGGTACCGCGTATGACGCCAACGGCGGTCACGCGAAGCTCCTTTGTGGCTGGGCGCTACCGTTACCGCCGGAACCTACCCTTCCCCTCTCCTCCGTCATGCGCCTGACAGTGTTGCTCCTGTCACATGCCGTGCCTCAGACCCGGAAAATGTCCAGGAAACTGCTCCAGAATCCCTTCTTCCTGGCCGGCTCCGGGCGGCCGGCGGGCGCCCCGGAGGACGGAGCCGTGGGCAGTGGCTGCTCCGCCGCGGCGGAGACGGTCCGGTTGCGGATGGCGGAGACCATACGGGTGGCCGGGGTCGGGCTGAAGGCCACGGGCAGCGCGACCAGGGCGCGGTGGAACGGCCCCGGCCGCCATTCCAGCTCCTTGTCGGGAACGGCCAGCGTCAGGTCGGGCAGGGCGTTGAGGATCTTCTCGATCGCGGTGACGGCGATGACCTGCGCCGGGTCCTTGGCGGGGCAGGCGTGCGGACCGGCTCCCCAGGCCAGGTGGGCGCCCTTGCCATGCTTCCGGCGGGCGTCGGCCAGCGCGGGGTCGCTGTTGGCGGCGGCGAAGCTGATGACGACCGGGGTGTTGGCCTCGGCCACCACTCCCCCGAGGTCCACGTCCTGGACGGGGTAGTGGGTGGCGTAGTTGGCGATGGGCGTCTGGTTCCACAGCACGTCGTCGATCGCCTCCTCCACCAGCAGCCCGGAGTCGCGCCCGCTCGCGTCGGGCGACAGCAGCAGGAGCAGTGCGTTGCCGATGAGGTTGCGTTCGGGTTCCACGCCGGCGCCCATCAGCATCACGAGCTGGTCCTTGAGTTCCTCGTCGGTCAGCCCGGCGGGGTGCTGGATCAGCCAGGAGGTGACGTCGTCGCCGGGCCGGCGGCGCTTGAGGGCGATCAACTCCATGAGGCAGGCGGTGAGTTCCTCGTTGGCGCGCAGGGCGTCCTTGCCGTCGAAGATCGCCGACATGGCGCTGGTGAGGGTGTCGCCGATGTCCGCCGGGCAGCCGAAGAGCTGGTTGAACAGCAGCAGCGGCAGCAGCTTGGCGTAGTCGTTGAGCAGGTCGGCCCGGCCGCGCTCGCTGAACTGGTCGATGAGGTAGTCGGCGATGGGCTCCACGTCCCGGCGGATGCGGGTGATGTTGAGCCGGGCGAGGCTGTCCGTGACGGCCTTGCGCAGCCGCAGGTGCACGGCGCCGTCGGTGAACAGGCAGTTGGGCCGGTACGCCATCATCGGCAGCACCGGGCTGTCCAGCCCGACGCGGCCTTCGTTGAGGGCCTTCCACCGGCGGGCGTCCCGGGCGAAGAGCGTGGAGTTCTGCAGCACGCGCAGCGCCATCTCGTGGCCGACGACCAGGGTCGCGTCGACGCCGGGGGCGAGCTCGACCGGTCCGGCCGGACCGTGGGCGCGCAGCCGGTCGTAGACCTGGTGCGGGTCGGCGGCGAAGGCGGCGTCGTGCAGGGGGCATCTGGCGCCGGCGGGGGCGGGGGCTGACTGACGGTCCATGGGGTTCCTTCTGCTGGCTCCGGGCCGAGGGTCCGGGCGGATGGTGCCGGCCGGGGCCGGGGCCGTCCGGGCCGGGGGCCGGGGGGTGGTGCCGGGCCGGGGTCCCGGCGGAGGTCCCGGGCCCGGGCGGAGGGCCTGAGCCCGGGATCGGGGGATGGGCGTGCGGGGCGGCCGCGGGCGCTCGTGTCAGGCGGCCCGGGTGAGCAGGTGACGCACGAGCGCGATCAGCGCCTGGGCGGAGGACTGCCGGTCGCGGGCGTCGCAGTAGACGACGGGGGTGTCCGGGAGCAGGTCGAGAGCCTCGCGCACCTCCGCCTCCTCGTACACCTTGCCCTCCTCGAAGCTGTTGACCGCGATGGCGTACTCCAGGCCGTACCGCTCGACGAGGTCGATGACGGGGAACGTCTCCTCCAGCCGGGCGGGGTCGACCAGGAGCAGCGCTCCCAGCGCGCCGCGGGCCATGTCCTCCCACAGCTGCATGAAGCGCTGCTGTCCGGGGGTGCCGAACAGGTACAGCACGAGGTCGTCGCTGAGCGTGAGCCGGCCGAAGTCCAGGGCCACGGTGGTGGTGGTCTTGTCGGCCACGCCCCTGAGGTCGTCGACGTGGAGCGACGCCTGCGTCATCTTCTCCTCGGTGCGCAGCGGGGTGATCTCCGACAGGGAGCCGATGAAGGTCGTCTTGCCCACGGCGAAATGCCCGACGACCAGGATCTTGGCAGCGTTGGTCACCGCGCTGGAGACGTAGATCGAGCCGGGGGCCGGCTCAGCCGATGAGGGATTGGAGTCCATTCAGAACCTTTTCCAGGGTCGCTCTGTCAACGTTCTGAGCCCGGGGCGGCTCGGCGCGGCGCAGGAGGTGTCCCTGCTCGAATAAATCGGTCAGCAGCAGCCGGGCCACCCCCACCGGCAGTCCCAGGTGGCCGGCCACTTCGGCGACCGACAGGTAGCCGCCCGCGCACAGCTTCCAGATCGCCATCACCTCGGGGCCGGCTCCCAGCGGGGGTGTCCGGTCGGGGGCCAGGGTGACCAGGGTGTGCAGCGCCAGGTCGTCCGAGTCCGGCAGCGTCCGGCCGCCCGTGATGACGTAGGAGCGGACGAAGTCGCTGGTGACGGAGGCTTCCTCGCCGGGAGTCGTCATGCGCCCACGCCGTTGTCCGAGCGGGGCGCCACACTCATCGCCTTGCTCAGGCCCGAGACCGTCTTCTGCATGCGGAACGACATGGCCTCCATGTCGACGTCCAGCGCGGCGGAGACGGCGAGGTACGACCCCTGGCCGGCGGCGATCAGGAAGATCCAGCCGCCGTCGTACTCCAGCAGCGTCTGCTTCCAGATCCCGTGTCCCGCTCCGACGAACCCCGCGACGGCCCGGCTCAGCGACTGCATGGAGCTCATGGCGGCGGCGTTCGTCTCGGCGTCGTCCCGCCCGATGTCGTCCGAGCGCTGCAGGAGCAGGCCGTCGCCCGAGACGAGGATCGCGTGCCGGGCTCCGCGGACCTCGAGCACGTCGTTCAGCACCCAGGACAGGTCGATGTTCACTTGTTGTCAGGTCCTTCCGTGGTGTTCGTGGTGCGCCCGAGCTGGGTTCCGCGCGCGAACGCCCCGAGGCGCGACGCCGTCACCTCGCTGGCGGGCTCGGACGTGCCGTCCTGACCGGCGGTGGCGTCGAGTGCCGGGACCACCGTGACGGGGCCGCTGCGCCGCCGGCGTTTGGGCAGGCCTCCCGAGGTCGTCCCCACCACGTGGGTGGGGCCCACCACCGGGACCGGCGCCAGTCGCTGGGGGGCCGCCTCCGGGCCGGTGGTGTCCTGGGCGTCGGCCACGGGGGCGGGCGCGTCGGCCGCGAGGAGACTTTCGGGCACACGAATCACTGCACGCACTCCGCCGTAGGGGGACACGGAACCGACGGAGACGGCGAAGCCGTAGCGGGCGGCGAGCATGCCGCACACGGCGAAGCCGAACCGCGGCGGATCGCCGAGCCCGGTGATGTCGACGGGACCGTCGACCGACAGCAGGGCCGCCGCCCGGTCCTTGGTCTCCTGGTCCATGCCGAGCCCGGCGTCGTCGACGATGAAGCACACACCGGTCGGTACGGTCTGGATGTTGACCTCGACCGGGGTGCCGGGCGCGCTGTAGTTCGTCGCGTTGTCCAGCAGCTCGGCCAGCACGACGGCCACCGGCTCGACCGCCTTGCCGACGAGGGAGACGTTCACCTGCGAGTGGACGCTCACGCGGTCGAAGTCCTTGATCCGGCCCTGGGCGCTGCGCGCGACGTCGTAGACCGTGGCGGCGCCCTCGCGCCTGCCGAGCCAGCCGCCGCACAGCACGGAGATGCCCTTGGCGCGGCGGCCGAACTGGCTGCCGGTGTGGTCGACCGTCATCAGGTCGGCCAGGACCTCGGTGGTGTCGCCGTACTTCTTCAAGAGGCCGTCGAGGAGGACCTGCTGCTCCTCGGCGAGCGACTGGAGCGTTCCCATCGCGGACTTGAGTACCGCCTTGGTCGCCGCCTCGGCGTCCGCCCGGACGTCGGCGAGGTCGCGCTGGTGCTGGGCGGTGAGCGCGGCGATGTGCGCGTGGAGCTCTCCGACGTCGCCGCGGGCCTCCCCGAGTCCTGCCTCCAGGTCCTTCTTCGTTCTTCGGAGCGCCATGTTGGTTCTCCGGGCCCGCATCACTGCGACGACCGCAGCGATGAGCACCACGAGCAAGATCCACAGCAGTGGATCCTGAGTCAATGACGTCATGAGACTCTCTTCAAGTCGCATCGCGCCGGGAACGTGAACAGCGCGACGGTGCCTTCGAGACTGTCCCCCAGACGCGTTCATGACACGCCGTCAGTCCACTGAAAAGTGGGATGATCTTATCAGTCACTTAGGCGCAACAAGCTTGCCCAGGGCTCCAATTGAGTCGTCACCAAACCCTCACAACCCGGCAACCCGCCTGCCGCACGGCGGTTGCCCGGGGGCGCGGCTCAGTCCGGCCACACGCCCGTCGCCAGGAACGTGTCGACCGCGGCGGCGTACGGGGCGATGTCCAGGCCCTGCTCCACGAGCCACGCGTCCGAGTAGTACTTGTCCAGGTACCGGTCGCCCGGGTCGCACAGCAGCGTGACGACGCTGCCCGTACGCCCCTCGGCCACCATCTCGGCGACGATCTTCAGCGCGCTCCACAGGCCGGTGCCCGTGGAGCCGCCCGCCTTGCGGCCGATGGCCGATTCCAGGGCCCGTACGGCGGCGACGCTGGCCGCGTCCGGGACCTTCATCATCCGGTCGATCGCGCCGGGCACGAAGCTGGGCTCCATACGCGGGCGGCCGATGCCCTCGATCCGGGAGCCGCAGTCGCAGGTGACGTCCGGGTCACCGGCCGTCCAGCCCTCGAAGAAACAGGAGTTCTCCGGGTCGGCGACGCAGATCCGGGTGTCGTACTGCATGTAGTGGACATAGCGCGCGAGGGTCGCGGAGGTGCCGCCGGTGCCCGCCGTGGCGACGATCCAGGCCGGCTCCGGGAACCGCTCCAGCCGCAGCTGACGGAAGATCGACTCGGCGATGTTGTTGTTGCCGCGCCAGTCCGTCGCGCGTTCGGCGTAGGTGAACTGGTCCATGTAGTGGCCACCGGTCTCCACCGCGAGGCGGGCGGACTCCTCGTACATCTTCCGGGAGTCGTCCACGAAGTGGCACCGCCCGCCGTGGAACTCGATCAGGCGGATCTTCTCCGCGCTCGTCGTGCGCGGCATGACCGCGATGAAGGGCACACCGATCAGCTTCGCGAAGTAGGCCTCGGAGACCGCCGTCGAGCCGCTGGAGGCCTCGATCACCGGGCGGTCCGGGCGGATCCAGCCGTTGCAGAGGCCGTAGAGGAACAGGGAACGGGCGAGCCGGTGCTTGAGACTGCCGGTGGGATGGGTGGATTCGTCCTTCAGGTAGAGGTCGATACCCCACCGCTCGGGCAGCGGGAAGCGCAACAGGTGCGTGTCCGCCGATCGGTTCGCGTCGGCCTGAACCTTGCGGACGGCCTCTTTCAGCCAGTCACGGTAGGCGGGGTCACTGCGGTCGACGTCGAGGGTGGCGCCGGTGCTGATCTGGGGAGTGGTGCTCACGGCGGGGCTCCTTACGCTGTTCACCGACGGCGCCTCGCGCGGGCCGGCAGATCGAGCATAGGCACCTTTCACACCGCTTCCCACCTGCATAAACGCATCTTTGAGCCACCCCAAGACGGGCTGGGGCACGCATGTGCGAGCGGAGGGGGGCGCATGCGCGCGAGTGCTCCGGGCGACCCCTCTGCGCGCCCCGCGCGTACTGGTGCTCCCCGCCGAGCCGGGGCAGACTGCACGCGACGGGACGACCGTCCCGAACGGGGGCGCACCAAAGAACCACGGGAACACCGCGAGGGGGCGGCCAGACATGGCGGAACCGGAGTTCACGGCCACAGGCGTGCGCATCGGCAAACGCCTGCGTTCGCTCACCCGGGCCGGACAGGTCCGGATCAGCGACGGCAGGCTGCAACTGCTCACCAGCTACGGCAGCGAGATAGACAGCGCGCCGGTGCAGGCCGTGCGCGCGTCCACGCCGTGGTTCGTCCCGGACGACCGGGCGCTCGCCGACGTCAACGGCACGCGGTATCTGCTGACGATGGGCGCGCACGATCCCGCGCCGGGCCGGCCCGGGCCGCCCGCGGCACGGCGGTTCGTC